>JAMOPC010000032.1 GCA_027064845.1 Desulfurococcales archaeon
GAGAATTGTATCTAATCCGAGATTTAGTGAATCAATTATCTTTATCACACCTATAGAAAAAGGATTAAGTAAAGAAATCTATGATAGAATGGATGATATGAAGACTCTTTCAAAACTATACCGTGAATTATTCCCAATACTATTTACTAGAAGACTAGGCAAGCTTGTAGGCATACATGTTCGAAAAACAAGTGAGGGAAAACACGATATTAAACTATGTGTGACAAAAGAAGATATAAGTGTAGAGTTTCAGCACAAAGGATTGAAAATGAAAATTGTCGGCATTAATAGATGTATATGATTTCATGAAACCTTTTCTTTAAAAACAATTCATCTTACTAGGAAATCTATTGGTGAATGAAGTGGATGTTCTGAGAGTTACATTGATCCTTGACTCGGTTTCTAGGGATTTATTCATTAAGGATTTAGTTGAATACGTAGTAGATATTCTGGAGAAAAAATACGAGATATTAGTAATGCTGAAGATAGAACATAGTAATCGTATAGATTTTCCAGTTCTCGTTATTGAGGATATGGAGCCTATAGTTATCGACAAGATTCCCTCAATTAACACCTTACTAAATATATTCTTAGCGGCTGCTGATGCTAAAAACCTCAAATACCTACAACCTGGTCTATTAGGAGAAGACTTTGTAATGAATAATGAGATTATTTGAGCGATAATCCGGAACCGATTTTATAATATGGGCAGTTCCTCCATAAATGAATACATTTCTCAACACCAGACCTTGTAATGTATTTCTCGAAAAACCTACACATAGCTACACACTTATCTTCACCGATCTTGATGATCATGTAGTAGGGGCATTCGCTAATATAATTGCATGAGATAATATGTATAGGTGGATAGAAGTCTCTTTTGATATCAACACCCATGTATTTATAGAGTTCATCCTCTGATCCCTTATCATAGAATGGGCAATTAACATAATTTGGTGTTAAACAATAATTCGTATTTACAACTTCATCAGTAGGTCTTCCATACCGGTTTATGGTTTTCTTGCTATAACACATACCGTTGGTGTAAAACGGGCACTTAGTCATAGTTCATACGCCTACTCAAGATAATATAGCATAATTGGGATTATAATTAGTATAGCTTCATTCTTGAGAAAACTGTTAAATAATACATAACATCTTGAACAATGATTATAAAAAATTAGAAAAAAGAATTAAAGTATAAAGATACATAAATATATATATGAATAATGAACAGAGGGTGAACAACATGGTTGCAGAAGAGAAAAAACCCGAATTACCTGGTGAAGAAGTTGTAATAGACTTATCAAACGTCCCATTGGTTCCAACAAGCAAAAAAGAAATACAACAACTGGAAATGGCACTTATTATTGCGACGCTGTATAGTCCAGAAGTATTAGAGCTAATTAGAGATCCTGTGGAGAGAGCTACATGGGTAGATAGCCTAGCGGTAGCAGCAGCTGCACTAGCAAGACAGAAAGCAGGTTATTCAATCAGACAAATAGCCGATGAAGTAGGTAGGAGCGAAACAATGATCAGAGCACACTTATCAGGTAAAACTAAAGCAGGAAAACTAGTCTTACAAACATACAATAAGCTTAAATCAGGCGAGCTCAAAATAGTTGTACCATTCATTAAGATACCTAAAGAAATGGCTGCTAAAATAGAGTCATTAGAGAAAGAATTAGAAAATGTAAGAAAAGAATACGAGGAGAAAGTAAGGAAACTAGAGGAAGAGATTAAGAAGCTTAAAGAAGAAAACGAGAATCTCAAGAAGCTTCTTGAGGAGAAGACTAATATTATTAACCAAGTAAAGGAGAAGATCACAGTATTGAAGGAGCTTATTGAGTTCGTAGAGAAGATCTAATAAGATGGACGAGATATTATGATAGCTTGTCAAAGTTGATTTTTATCTTGGCCATTTTTTCTCCATTATTATCAGTTATATAGATCTCTATTCTAGATATATTAGCAAAGTATTCTTTCCTATCTTTTACAAGGCTTACTAGATACTTGTACTCCTTACCTATTCGTCCTACACATTGATACGTATATCCTCTCTTCGCATCTCTAATGCTTTGTTCAATTAATTTCCTCATCTTATTTACATTAACATTTATCGGTTTAGCAAATTCCGCTTCTCCTTTCCACTTCAAATCACCACTTATAATCTTAAATCTCTGTCTAACTCCGCCATTACCCGTGTAGCTAGGTAAATCCATCATTATCTCCATATATGATCACCTCCTTCTTTACCAATCAATACATTTTCCATATATTATATACGATGTGATCTAAATATATATTTTTAATCATACCCAAGTAATACCTTATTTTTTCTTTTAAAACCAGGATAAAGGGGGATATAAATTTTGAGCAGAAGACTCATTTAGAGGTGTATGGATTGGCAACTGGTTTTGCAGTTGTTATAGCTGACATGGATGGAAGAGTTATTGATTATAGTGCTCCAATGAATATGAGTTATTCATTACTTAGAGAAGTAGCTAAGTTGGGCTACGACTTATTTAGAATGACTCTCTTGATCACTAAGGAGTTAGATTATGATCCACCCCGTGAGCTAAGCATAAAAACAGATAGATATGAGATAACGGTATTTAACAGAGGCAATAGACTGGTTATCGCTATATTTGCTGAAGTAATAGAGCCACCAAAGACATACAGTGTTAATGAAGCAGTGGTTAATGCTTAAATATTTTATTATAATTAATCCATATACGTTGTTTTACATATTCGACATCAATCTTCTTACGCTCTGCAATGTAGTTTACAGTCTCAATAACCATTAATGGAGATAAAACCATGTTCTTATACTTGTAAGGGGCATCACTCTCAGTAATGATCATATCTATATCTGCTTTCTCAATTACCTTCCTATGTTTTTCCTGGATCTTCCATGCAGGGTTTATCCCTATAAAGTATCCTTGCTCTTTAATCTGTTCCAACAAGTTTAATGGGCCTGTATACCAGTGGAAATATGCTTTATTAATATCGTATTTTATTAATAGATCGAATACTTCTCTCCAAGTACCAGCAGTATGAAGATTTAAGACTAAATCATATTCTTTAGCTGTGTGTAAGAAATATTTAAACAATACAAGCTGGTGTTCATAAGTTTTCGGTACAAACAATTTATCTAAACCAACTTCTCCCAAACAAACTATATCGTTCCGTAGAGCTTCTTCTACGAGTTCACTAATGTTTTTTAAACTGTACTTATGTGCTTCCCATGGATGAACACCTATACAAGGTATTATTCCGTGATATTTCCTCGATAATTCTAAGGTATGGTTGCTTGACAACGGATCATCGGATACACATACTAGATTAATCCCTTTATCTAGAAAACTCTTAATTTCGTCCTCACTAAACTCGTGGCAATGACAATGCATATCAACGTACATTATCTCTTCACCATTTTCCTCAAATACCATGTTGTAAGATTTTCGTTTATGAAGTAATAAATTATGTCTTCACTAATGTTTTTACTCTTCATTAATTTCGCAATATGGTTTTTCAAATCCTTTAGATCTCTAATTGAAATTACATTATTAATGCTATAGTTGTATTTTTCCTTATTGAGTAGGAATAGAGTCTTTCTCTTCAATATTTCTTTGATTATCGAATAGTAGTATTCTATTCTATCAATGGTTTCAACAAGTTCTTTCGGAATTTTATCCACGTATGTATTTCCAGGAACATAGTATATGTTTTCCATAAGAAGTGTTATTGAGGAACGAGTCATTATACAATTAACGACTTGTTCGGGTGTCATCAATACGGTTATTCTTTGATTACCCCATACTAGTTCTTGGAATTCATCACAATCACAAATGGATCTAAGATCTACTGGTGTTATAATAGCTAATGCATACATACCTGGGAATATTTGATCTTGTTGTGTTAGCGAAAACATATATTCTCCTGTATTATTTATAGTAATTTGCCTTACTCTAGTCTTATAGTCTTTCATTATTGTTCCACCAGTTCTAGGTTATTTATTTAAGACTAGGATAGATTAAATTAATTATATTGATGAGATGATGAGTTTGCCGATTGCCGAGACAATAGTCAATGCGGTCTCTCCCGAAACCTGATCAGTTATTGGGGTTGATTGTTTTGACTTATAGGATCAAGATGGTGTTATTAGATTATGATTTAACACTAATGTCGAATCTTCTTGATTTCTATGATGCATATATTGTAGCGTTAAAAAAGTTCTTAGGAAAAACTGTTTCGTTTACAGAGTTCTACAAGATGTTGGTAAATCATACTCTTGACGAGTTCTTGGGGGAAGGCATTGATAGGGAAGCCTTTTGGAGATTTCAAAGAAAAAACATAAGGTCAATGTACGGATATCCTGTTGATGGAGCATATTATTTCTTATACTGGGTTAAGAACATGAATATGAAAACAGTGATCATTTCTGGGAGAGAGTGTCATCCTGATGTAATTTATTATGAATTAAGGAGATTCGGTCTTGATGAATACATTGATGAAATATATACATTATTTGATCTGTATGTTATAGGAGGTGCGGAAGAAGAATTATTTGATAAAACATGGCTCATACGCTATGTATTAAAAAAACATGGCATAGATCCTTCTGAAGCAGTCTATATTGGTGATTATAGATTAGACTATATTAGTAGCAAGAAAGCAGGCGTAGAATTTATCGGTGTAGCGTTTGACCCGGAAAGAAAAGAGTGTCTATATAGAGTTGGAGCCAAATATGTTGGAGAGAATTTATACGATGCGCTGTACTACTTGATAGAGATAATAAAATAGAAAGAAGAGAGAAAGATACCTAAGAACTAAATAACTATTACTAATCCTAGTATTCTGGGACAGCTGAGTACCTGCCGTCGTCTCCCAATACCGCTAGTCCGTTTTCGACTAAGGTGATTAAGGCTTTTCTTATTTTGTCTTCGCTAGCTATTCCTGAGAGGATCGTATGTATTTCTCTGAGATTCATTGGTTTCTCGCTTATGAGTTCTCTTATAATGTCCATCAATTGATCCTCGTTTGGGGCAGTCATTAGAACGACATCATCGTCTTCGTGTAGGATTTTTAATCTGACTTTTCTAGAAAAATATTCTATTTCATCAGGTGTAAGGTTTATGTTGCTCATATTTTCTTCACCGTTCCAATAATTAATGGTTAACACTGAAGTTTATATTAGGTTTTGAGGGGGATAACTTTTTTGGTTGTTTTTAAGGACTTATGAACATTCCAGGTAGTATACGATGAAAATAGGAATGATCCTATACTATGATCCCGTTACAAGATATAGTATTAACAGCTTAACAGCATCTATTGATAATAGTGGTCTCACGGATCTATTTCTTATACAAGGCTTTGATAAATTATTTGAAATAACAAGGTTTGTTAGAAATAAATACGATGTCTGCATAGTTGGTTTTAGTCTACAAACATATATGTTAACCAACGATGATTTTCTCAACAATCTCTTATTATTCAACAAAATGTTCAAAGAAAAATGCATAAAAATAGCTGGTGGCCCACACCCTAGCGGTGATCCTCTTGGGACTCTTTACTCCCTAGGCTTTGACATAGCATTTATTGGTGAGTCTGAGAAAACCATAGTTAATTTCCTTGAAGAAATAATTAATAATGGAGATATCTACAAGGTTAAAGGACTTTTCTTGAAAAATGATGATAATAGTTATTTCTACACTGGAAAACCTGAGCCAATAAATCTAGATGATTATCCACCATATCCTTATTGGCGATACTTGTTCAACCCTATAGAGATCACACGTGGGTGTCCATATGGTTGTAAGTATTGTCAAGTAAGCTATATGCATGGATTCGAGATGAGACACAGGAGTATTGAAAAGATCATTCATTATCTCAAGTACTTTATAAGTGTTGGGTTACGGGATATCAGGTTTATCTCCCCAGATTCCTTAGGCTACGGTCTCAAGTATTTGTCTCGAGAACCAAGAATCGATCTCGTTGAAGAGCTTTTAAGCAGGATATATGAAGAATACGTGTTTAAACATGGAGCCAGGATTTTCTATGGAACATTTCCTAGCGAAGTTAGGCCTGAGCATTTCACGGAAGAAGCTGCTAGGGTTTTGAAGAAATACGTTAGTAATAAAGAGATTATTATGGGTGCGCAAACAGGGAGTAATGATTTGTTGAAGCGGATTGGTAGAAAACACAGCATAGAAGACGTTTATAATGCGGTTGATATAGCTGTGAAACATGGTTTTACCCCAGTGGTTGACTATATTATCGGGTTACCTGAGGAAACACGTGAGGATCTTTTACAAACGCTTGTTTCCATTAAGAAACTAGTATCTATGGGTGCGAAGATACACTTACACGTATTCATGCCATTGCCTGGCAGCCCATTCGGTTATGCAGAACCTGGAAGAGTTCCCGATTGGTTTAAGCGGGAAATAAGTAAAGTCATAGGAGCTGGTAGGGCTTATGGTCAATGGATTCATCAGGAAAAAATTGCCCGTAAAATATACGAGTTAAGGATGAAGGGAATAATAATGCCGAGAAGAGGCCGGATCCGTGCAGCGCCCGGTGTCAACACTGGGTCTTCAGTCCCGCCATAGTTAGGCATCATCTCCGGCTCTGTAATAGATTATCTTCTTAATGTTCTTTAAATAATTCTTTTCTCTTCTTTATGGTGAACATGTATGCTTTCTTCAACTTATCATAACTTAGTTTTCGTGAACGGACATTCTTTTAGACATGCTGAGCATTCGAGAGTCTTGGTGAAGAACTCGAGGTATTCCTAGCCAATACTGAAACACCATATCTTGTTCAGAGCAGAAACATTAATGATGTTATTATAGAAATAACGTGTTTATTCGTAGGTATAGTTATGATTAAAAATACCTTAACGTGAATAATATACTTGTATCTCTTAAGAACAAGTAGTTAAATAGGTGAATATTATGAGCGAAGAAATTAGAGAAAAAATCTATAAGCTTTTAACAGAGTCTAAGGATGGTGTCATAATTAATCTATATGTTAAGCCAGGATCAGATAAAGATGCACTAGTTCTAGAAGGTGAAGAACTCGTTTTCTATACAACAGAGATACCTGAGAAAGGACGAGCTAATGCCGCATTAATAAGGTTTCTCTCTAGAACAATTGGTTTACCAATATCCAAAATAGACATTGTATATGGTTTAAGGAGTAGGACTAAGAGAGTACTAGTTAAAGACATAAGTATAGATCAATTAATTGATAAACTCGTAAATGTTATCTCGAAATAATCTTGAATAATGGAGGATTTATTCTCTCACTCTTACATCTAGGACATCTACTCGGTTTCCTAGGTTTTTTCAAATCCTTGAAAACATAGCCGCACTTCTTACAAGTAGGCGGGATCATCACCAACTCTAGTTTTCCGCCACTTCTTCGCTTAATTGTTTTAGCGATATGGGTTAATGCATCATAAACAAGATGTTTATCTCTCGGAGAAAGACCTAGAATTGCAGCTATTTCATCAACGGATAAAGGCTCTCTAGACTCCATTAGCAATTTCATTATTTTCTCTCTAAGCGTTAAGTATTGATTATTATATGTCATTTCACACATCCCTGAACACTATCGTCTATGCTTATTTATTGTTTAATGTTTTTATTCTATTCGTTGCGAATAGTGATTATTTGGGTGATGAAATTTACAAGCGATGCTCTATCCTTAATTGATGAAGTATATAATCTCAGTTTAGAAGCAAAGAAGATAATTCATCAATACGTTCATAAGACGCCCCTTATAACCAATATGACGTTAAACAATATTGTTGGTAGAACTGTTTACTTAAAACTAGAAAATATGCAAAAGACAGGTAGCTTCAAGGTTAGAGGAGCATTATTCAAGATCTATAAGCTAATACAAGAATATAAATCAAGGGGAGAACCGTTACCTGGTGTAGTGGCTGCTAGTAGTGGGAATCATGCACAAGGTGTAGCATATGCTGCTAGAATGTTCGGAATACCAGCTATAATAGTTATGCCCAAAACAGCTTCTGCTACCAAGATAAACGCTACAAAGAGTTATGGCGCACAAGTTGTTCTCCACGGTGAAATCTATGATGAAGCATATGAGAAAGCTATAGAGATTAGTCGTTCCAAGAACTACGTATTTATTCATCCATATGATGACCCAATGGTGATGGCTGGTCAAGCAACTATTGGGCACGAGATCATAGATGAGATAAGTAATCCAGCAGCAGTACTTGTTCCTATCGGGGGCGGCGGCTTGATCTCGGGTATTGCTGTAGCTATTAAGAAGCGAAGCCCATCCACGAAAATAATTGGTGTTCAGCCAGAGAATGCTGCAGGCATGCTGTACATGCTTAATAATAAGCTTAACGAGTATATTCCCAGACCCAGTATAGCTGATGGCGTAATGGTTAAGAAACCAGGCGATCTGACGAGTAAGATTGTAAGAGAACTCGTAGACGATATTGTCATCGTTGATGAAGAAAGCATATCTTATGCTATTAATTTCTTGCTGGAAAGAGCTAAGATTATTGCTGAAGGAGCAGGTGCATTACCTATTGCAGCATTATTATCTAAACGATACACTCCGCTCAAAGACCCTGTTATAGCTGTTATAAGTGGTGGAAACATAGACCCAACACTACTGTCTAGAATCATTATACACGAATTAGCGAAAGATCATAGATTAGTATCGATAGTTGGGGAATTAATGGATAGACCTGGTGAACTAGGGAAAGTGATCGAAGTCTTGGCTAGACATGGGTTAAACATAGTAGATATAAGGCATGATAGGTGGGATCCGAGACTATTGCCGTCTATGGCTAAGCTTGAAATAATATTTGAAGCAAAGACACTAACCGATGTTGAGGAAGCATTAAGGGAACTTAGAAGTAAAGGGTTTAAGTTTATTATTAAATCATGAACTGTTTTTATCCATAATATTTCCTGATAATAGGTATAAGTTCATCAAGCCTATATATAACGTGTTTCGCGTACTTACATGCATTACCACATGGATAAACGGCTATTGGTAAACCAACTTCTTTAAATACCATAATATCCCAATCACTATCTCCAATATATGTTACTAAATCCATTGTTAGACCGAGTTCTTCTGCTAGTCTTCTAATAATTAATGGTTTTTCCTTCAGGGGGACATGTGGTTTCCCACCCGGTATTAGTTCGTCATTATAGAACTCGAGCTCATTGTATAAACATATATCGCTTTCAACAGTTTCACATACTCTTTTAACTAGGAGGTCAACACCACTGCTAACAATCGCGACTATGTGTTCTTTCTTGAGTTCATCAATAACTTTCTTGGCTTCTGGCAATACTTGTATCTTGCTGAGAGCTTTTACCACGTCTTCTCTTCTTATTGGTTTACCATAGCTATGGATCATTAAGGCTATGTCTATCTTCATCCAGTCTAAATAACTAATTAATCCTTTTTTATACAACATTGCGAAGTACTTGTTATCCTTGCTGCCGAAATATTCGTGGAGAAGTTTCCAGCTACTTATATGATTAGTTAATACACCGTCACAATCAAATACTATTAGGCCTTTTGTCAAGGCTTATCATCTTATAAGTTTATTATCTCAATTATTTTCTCCAATAGTTTTTCAAGCTTGTTCTTCTGCAATGGCTTTGTTACGCTTAGGTGAATTTCTATTTTTTCTTTGTCAACAGGTTTAATTAGTATTGATGAGGTACTATTTATTCTCACAATGATATCGTTTTCTCTAATATTTACATTTGCATTGCTTATCATGGATGAGACTGTTTCTTTCACATACTTACCTATATCCCTAACTAAGTTTGTTCTCTCTTTTTTGCTTAGCTCTTCTCTAGCGGAACTAATCTTCTTTATAACCTTATCTATGGCTTCAACCACTATTGGGAGATCATTATATCTTTTCTTTGTTTCCTCAAGAATATCTGTTAAGACATCTAGTGCATTAACTGCTTTAAATGATTGAATAACTAAATCAAAATCCTTACTTAGAATATAATCTGCTAATTTCTCTGGGTTTCCGCCAAAACTACTAAACCCGTACTTGGCTTCTGCTGTGGATATTAGTTTTCTTATTTCATCTATTATGCTTGTCAAGTTTTTATTCTTCTTAACATGTTCTGAAAGCTTTGTATTAACTATGTGGCGCAAGAAGTCTGGGTAACGCATTGTTATCACCTTCTCTTTATTTTCTCATTTCTTTAAACTATTGATAAAACGTATTAAGTATTATTTCTCTTAGGTATTGTTCTTAGCTCTATGGATGGAAAACATTATTAGATGGGTAAATGTTATAAAAGTAAACAATACACCAATTATTTGTTGGTCAAATATATAGTAAGGGATGAGTTCGTGGCTAGACATAAGGCAAGAAAGCATAAATGGAACCCATATACAAGCGAAATACAGAGATTCAGCGTGTATCCTAGAATACAAACACCTAAAGAAGAAGGAGTTCGTACAGGTGACGTATTTACTGTTTCTATAAGAGATGTTGATGAAAAGGGCAGAGGTATAGCTAGTTATCGTGGCAAACGCGTAATAGTATATAATGCTAGTCTGGGCTCAAAAGTAAAGGTTAAGGCTCTCAAAATAGTTGGAGACACTATATATGCTCAAATAATTGAAACCCTTAGTGAAACAGATACAGAGTATTAATAATAAGTGATAAATGGTAGTAGTGTTATGAGTCATCATCATGAGCGGAATGTGCCATATGATATTTTGAAATTACTTGGCCCAGAAAAAGCATCTGAGTTATTCATGGGTGAACCAGTAAAAAATATGGATGCATGGGTTCTTTTAGATCATATCCGTAAACAATACAGATATGAAACAATCTATGAAGATGAAGGCGGGGGAAATACCGAGTGCTATATAGTAATGGTTTTCTTCGAGAACAAGTACGTATATGTACTGCTGAAAAGCGGCGAAGTAACAAAGGGGTATCTTCTAGAAATATTATCATTTGGAGACTTATCGACAACGAAAAAGCTAGCGTTAGAAGAGTATAAAAAATGCTTATTAAAATATGGTGAAGAAAATAGTTCTTAGTAACCTTTACCACAATATCTATTTTTTATAACCAATTTTTCTCAAGAACTCATGTCTTTCTTTCTTGTCTTCTTCTCCCTCTACTCCTACAGGAGTATAACCATCAACTATGCCAAGAATAGCTCTTCCTTGCTTGGTTTCTGCAACTATAACCTGTACCGGATTAGCTGTAGCTACATATATGTTTACTATTTCTTGTACGTGTTTCAGAGTATTTAATATGTTAATTGGCCATGCATTCTTTATATATAAGACGAAGACATGTCCTGCTCCTATTTTCTGAGCAGCTTCTATTGCATACTTCTTAAGTTCTTCGTCATTAGCTTCCCATCTTATTAGTCTCTTACCACTAGCTTCATTGAATGCTAAACCAAACTTTATTCCAGGCACGCTTGTTACTAGTGCTTCATATATATCTTCTACGGTTTTGATGAAATGACTTCTCCCAATAATCACGTTTGCTCCTTCTGGTATGGGTATGTCAATTACTTGTATTTTTAGTTCTTCAGCCACAAGTATCACCCCCAAACGTTTTCCTCTCAATATTACTATTCATAGGTTCGGGTAATGTCTTTACCTTTTATGGTTGAGGGATAGAATTATATAATATTACCCATGAATACTTATTCGGAGTAATGTATTATTAACTCTTTTAAACCCTGATTTAAAAGGGATGATTAATTTGGAGGTTTTGGTGAAAACAAAGATCTATAAACCGAAGAAAATAGCTGATGATAAAGTAGAGATACTTGGTCTAGATGAAGAAGAGCTTTCATGGGAGAAACACACTATTAGGAGTACTAGAAATATAATGGATCGTATGCTTGCTATGGCTAACAATGTAGTATTAATGAATTATCGTGACAACGTATATGTTTTCGCAGAAGTTGAAGCCCCCGGGTTAAGAGCAGTTGTGGGTGAGGGAAGCGTCCCCGGCGTTGAAACAACCCTATCACCGAGACCAGTAGAGGTTACAGAGATATTATTCGCTAAGAAAAAGAATGAGGAAGTTGAAATAGTTCATAAAATAGTGCCTGAACATGATACATGGATATATGAAGGTAGCGTGAATACAATAGATCTAGACTACGATTTGATTATATTGAAGAGTGTTGACATGACAAGAGTAGTGCTCAAGGAGGAACTCCATCTTCCTCTAAGAAAGAGTGTAGAGAAAAAGAGGAAGACTAGGAGAAGGAGGAAAAGGAAAAAGAAAAAGACTGAAAAAAGCGTTAAGAAGAAAACTAAGAAGAAAACAAGGAAAAAGCAGAAGAGAAGGAGGAAGAAGAAATGAGTGGCCCCCCATTTCACATAAAAGCTAAACCTGGAGATATTGCTGAAAATGTCATAGCTGTAGGTGATCCTGGTAGAGTCAAGATTCTTGGAGAGCTTCTAGATAACTATAGAATTGTGAACGAGCATAGGGGATTATTGACAATAACTGGGGAGTACAAGGGGGTTCAGGTAACTATAGCTACACATGGTATGGGCTGTCCTTCCGCAGCTATTGTCTTCGAAGAGTTAGGAATGCTAGGCGCTAAGAAGATCGTTAGGCTTGGCACAGCTGGTGGTATGAGAGAAGATCTCGAGATAGGAGACATAGTTGTTGCTACAGGAGCAGCTTATACCTGTGGTGGTTGTGGCTTAGGACAATATTATACAGGGTATTGTGCACCAACAGCCCCCGATCCTATACTAACGTATAAGATCATAGAGGAGCTCTCCAAGAAGAGAATAAGATTCCACACAGGCCCTGTATTTAGTAGTGATGCATTCTATGCAGAAGACCCAGAGTTTGCAAGGAAATGGTGTGAGAAAGGAGTTATTGCTGTAGAAATGGAAGCTGCTATATTATTTGCTCTAGGCTGGATGAGGAAATGGAAAACAGCTGCAGTGCTTGTGATCAGTGACAATTTATTGACAGAGAAACAGTATTTGGCAACTAGTGAAGAACTTAAAGAAAAAATTGTTATTGCGGCAAAAGCTATTCTTGAAGCGTTTAAGAACTACTAAGCACTGATATAATGTTAATAAGATGTTTTCTAAAAATTAACAATAAGTTTATCAAGAACTGTTTTTGAGAGGAGAGATTATCCCATGGATTATGAGATCAGGATCTACAACACACTTACTAGAAAGATCGAGAAGTTTGAGCCTATAGAGCCCGGAATAGTGAAAATGTATGTCTGTGGCCCCACTGTTTATGATTACAACCACATAGGTCATGGGAAAACATACGTAGTATACGATGTTATGAAGAGATACTTTGTGCTTAGAGGGTATCATGTACTACATGTAATGAATATCACGGATATAGATGATAAGATCATAAATAGGGCTAGAGAAGAAGGAAAAGATTGGAGGGAAATATCTGATTATTATATGAGAGACTACCTTGATAGTCTTGAAAAACTAAATGTTAAAGTAGATATACATCCTAGAGTGACGGATCATATTAACGAGATAATAGAGTTCATCCAAGTTTTGATCGATAAGGGATATGCCTATGTAGCACCAAGTGGAAGTGTTTACTTCGAAGTAGATAAATACCCAGATTATGGCAAGTTATCGGGCAGGCTTGACAAAGAACTGTGGAGTCAAGAACAAGAGTTCCTCAGCGAGAAGAAGAAACCATATGATTTCGCGTTGTGGAAGGCATGGAAGCCCGGAGAACCATATTGGGATGCTCCATGGGGGAAAGGCAGGCCTGGATGGCATATTGAATGTAGTGTTATGAGCACAAGGTATCTAGGTAAGCAATTCGATATACATGGTGGTGGAACAGACCTAATCTTCCCCCATCATGAAAACGAGCGTGCGCAGAGCGAAGCAGCTCTAGGAGTCAAACCATGGGTAAAATACTGGGTTCACAGCGGCATGCTTGTTTTTAAAGGAGAAAAAATGAGTAAGAGCCTGGGCAATATTATTCCATTAAAAGAAGCATTTAAGAAATGGGGCCCTGAAGCTCTAAGATTATGGTATCTTACAGGACATTATAGAAAACCACTAGTGTTCACGGAGGAATCAATAGAGCAGGCTAAGAAATTCTATGAAAGACTTGTAACTGTAACGAATCTGCTCAAGAAGTTGAGCAGAGAAGCTACAAGTATGCATAAACTAAGTGAGAAAGATCTTGAGATTCTCTCGAGACTCCTAGCTACTAGGAGAGAATTCCATAAAGCATTATCAAATGATTTCAACACCCCACAAGCATTAGCAGCGATAAGTGAGTATACTTCACTGGTATTCAAGGAAATACAGTATAATCCAAAATACACCCTGGTATTTACAGCCTACAAGTTGTTGAAAGAATTCAATACAGTACTGGGAGTTCTAGACAAGTATCTAGCAGAAACACCTGCTGAGCTAGAAACACTACTTGATAATGTATTGAAAGTCGTTATAGATGTAAGGAAAGAACTTAGAGAAATGAAACTATATGATCTAGCCGATAGAATAAGGAGTGAGCTCGGAAAACTCGGAATAGTACTGATGGATAAAGGTAAGGAGACAACATGGGTGAGGAGAAAATAATTGTCATTATCTGCTAAGCGTAGATGGAGGAGTAGTGAAGAAATAGCTCTTAGGTTTCTTGAAGAGCAAGGATACAAGATACTAGATACTCATTATAAGATAAAGATCGAAGGAGTAGAGATAGGAGAAGTAGATGCTATAGTAGAGGATAAAGAAGGTAATAAATATGCAGTAGAGATCAAGGCAGGCAGGATAGATGTAACGGGGATTAGACAAGCATATGTTAATGCACAACTACTTGGCTATAAGCCATTAGTTATAGCCAAGGGATTCTCGGATGAATCAGCTGCATTGCTTGCAGAAAAACTAGGTGTTAAGGTTATACAATTAAGCGATTACTTCCTAGTGGAGTCCGAAGAGCTAGAAACCTTGATAAAAGCAAGTATTAGGAGCATTATCGAGGAATTCCTAAACGCTTTACTGATAACAAAGGACCTTAGCCCTGAAGAAGTAGATTTTCTAAGAATTATAGGCACATCTAGAAATATAAAAGAAGCAGCTGATAAACTCGGTACAAGTGTAGAAGAAATTGCTAGGAAAATAAAACGCTTACAGAATAAAGGTGTACTTAGCAAGAGAACTAAGAGTTTTCAAGAAATTAGATTATATGCGCAACTTCTTCTCCTGCGAGAAAATCTGCGTAGAATACTTGAATTAATAAAGTCATGTTGTAGTAGAGCAGAGTAATTTAATAAAGTATTAATAAGATATGAAAACAATGCTATGAGGAACGCGCCGGAAGAGCTATGAGCCTATCCTAGAAGGCCAGGCTAGGATTAGGCGATGACTGGACACTTTTTCGCCGAGCAACTACTTCAAGAAACTAATTATTTTCTCGATGCCCTTACTATTATCGATCCTATTAGGTATTTTCGATAAACTAGCTTTCTTGAACCTATCTATCTCATTGAGTATTTTCAATAATATCAGAGATATGTTATCTGGTTTCCAATTATCTTCTATAACAACTAGGTCTGTATCTATGAATAGTCTCAGCAAACCTATTTCAGAAGATGAAAGTATGGGTCTGCCATGCATGATCGATTTAATCAATAACTCGTTTGCATGAGGACTGTTTTCTTTGAGAATTACTACTGAAGCGTTATCTATGATTGTGTCATAGGTGTCTGTATATATACATATTATTCTCGGATCCCTAAAACACTTTGTAAACTCATTAAGTACTAAAAATACAAATCTTGGAAAAACCTCGAGTTGCTTTAATAACTTAATAATATTAATGTAGAATTCTTTTTCCTTGTCTCTGTAGATGGCAACAAATAATGGTTTATCACTGTGAATAAGGCTTCTCATAAGTAGAGGCTCGCCAGTTGATATTGGTAAGTAAATGTATTGATAATTATCAAGCAATCCATTAGTATATACTCTCTCCATAGGAGTGGTATATACAAGTAAAATTTCGCCTAGCAATCCAAGTAGTAGGTTTATTATAGGTATTTTTAATCCGAATAATTTCCTAGACTCCTTACTAGGACTTGGAGGAAAAACTATTACCAGCTTCTTCGGCTTCCTTAGGATAATAAATGATAATAGAGACAAGAATAAGAAGTCATTGATTTCAGAACAAATAATTAGTCTTGACGAATCATTAAGGAATCTAGAGTACAGTCCTTGAATTAATGATAATTTCCTAAGCATTCCTTGTTTAGCAAATCTTTCTTCATCTATTCTAATATACTTAATACTGAATCCTTTCTCATACAATGATGATGCTAAATTCTCATCTATTATACTACAATTAAACGAGACAAGTAAAACATTTTTATCTATGGTTTTTTCATGCATATGTTTTCCCAATCAATATAATTTCCTATAGTATAATAATATTGTATTGGTGTTTTAATGAATATATTGGAGTTTAAAGAGAAGCTGAGAAACAAGATTGGCAAGTTATTGAGTAGGTCTGAAAGAGAAAAGGCTATTAGAGATCACCATGCTAAGCGAAAACCACGTCCTTGTGGAATGACTATTCATACTGGAATAGGTTGTAACCTCAGATGCACGTATTGTTATATAGAGGATATGGGTTTCAAGTGGAGTATAGAACCATATCCTTTGAATGGATTACAATTAGTATATGCATTGTTATCTAATCCCTACTTTGTACCGGGTGAAACTGGTACATTAATAGCTATTGGATCTGTTACAGAGCCTTTCCACGGCATTACTAAGAAGAAAACTTTTGAATACATAGAGTGTATCTCGAAGTACCTCAAAAATCCTATACAGTTCTCGACTAAGATGTATTTGAATAAAGAAGAGGCAAGAATACTCAAAAACATTGAACCCAAGATCTCTCCCTTGATAACAATTGTTTCCATAAAATACTATAGAAAACTTGAACCATTCGCGCCTAGTCCTGAAAAAAGATTTGAGACAATAAAGAACCTCAGAGAAGCTGGACTTAAGCCAATATTATTTCTTCGACCTATAATTCCGGGAATAATAGAGAATGAATACTACGAGATATTGGAGAAAGCAAGAGAATATGGTGCTCTAGGGATAGTTGCTGGATCATTAAGAGTTACTCCATTAATACTTGATAGACTAAGAAAAGCAGAAATACCAGTTGATGAAATAGTTAGGCGATTACATAAGCCTCTAAAACCAAACATACAAGTCTCAGTAGACACTAGTGATATTAAGAAAGAAATTCTTAGAACTGCTGAGAAGCTAGGCTTAATACCATTTCCTGAAGCATGTATGGCGAATATTTATACTCACGGATACATATGTTGGAAAATGATTTCTAAAGGAATAATAAGGAAGGGAGAAGGATTACTTCCTCGCCTTGAAACAAGCGAAATAATTAGGGAAGCTGAAGAGCTAGGATTAAGAATAACTTATTTGAGAAAGGAAGACTATAAACTAAAAATAGCTATTACTGGTCCCGCCAAGTTGAAATACTTCTTTATAGAGTACATAAAGTGTAAATATAAAATATGTATACAGGAAGTGAGAACATATAAGTGAAAATAGGTTATTGTTTCTTTAATTCTTCTTCTATCTTGTCAGCCAGTTTACTTAGTTCTTCTTTATCCATGTCTCTGACAAAGGTCTTAGACTCAACTAGTATCACTTTTCCTGTTAGCTTATCCTTTACACGGATGATGTCTTTGTCTTTCCTATGATATATGTCTAGTAGTTCGATTTGTTTTTTATCCAGTAATTCACGTAATATTACACCTGGTGTTTTAGGCATAGTTACTCCCTCGCTTCCAATACAGATATCATGTTTTCATCAATTTAAACCAATTATAGGCTATTAAAGCTTATTCATTATAAGCCGTCAAGTATAGCCTCGCTGTAAAGAGCTGAAATGGTGTTGTATGTGAGGCAGACAGTTCCATGGCATAACGGTTCTCTTGAAGTATTGGTAAAAGAATCAGTCCTAGTTTTAAGAGGAAGCAATTTCTTCATAGAAATAAGGCCCCGTTCGGTTATTATAAGTAATGTAAAGGATCTAAGAATAGGCGAGGATACTAAGAAAAAATATATATACATATATTTGATAGAACCGATCAAACCCTTAACTAGTGTTCACTCAAAAATAGTTCCGGGTAAACCATTTAATGTTGGAGATTATCAATTAAGATACACTATTACAAACTATGACCATTATTATACGATAATAACTCCGGGATACACTTTATATGACTACATTGTTGTTTCAAGCGATGAAATAGGCATTGTCACCTCTAGGAAGAGAGAAGTATATTACGAAGTAAGTGATCACATGATAACTCTCTACTTTGTGTAGAGAAACTTATCTCATATCTATAATTGTCCCTCTGGACAATGGTTTTCCAAGTATTGCTTTTATCGCTTCTTCTGTATTAAATCCAGAAACTATATATACTGGTATCCCCAGTTCTTCGGACAATTCCGCTGTACTTTTGATCTTTCCATACATGCTTCCAGTTTCATCTAGGTCTTTACTAAGAGATAATATTTCAAGCACCTCTTCTAGGTTCCTTCTATTTATAACATTAATTATTTTTGCGTCTTTATGTTTTTTCGGGTTTTTATCATATACTCCGTCGACGTCTGTTAGAAGAACTATTCTTGATGGTTTAATGTGATTCGAGAGAATTTTGAAAACATTCTCTGTAGATAAAACAGTATATGTGTTCTTTGAATTAATTATGCATTCTCCATAGAGTACAGGAATTATTCCTTTCTCGACTAGTGTTTTAACTGGATCGATGAATACTTTATATTCATTATTCTGTTTCATTATTATAGCTGATGTTTGTATAGTTGTTGCTAAGATATTGTTTTCTAGAAGTTTATCTACAATAATATGGTTCAATTTCCTCGTAGCCGAATGACACCTTACTAATAGTTCTTCGGGGCAAGCATTTTTATATTTTCGTACAACTGGATGTGCAAAACTACCGCCACCATTACCTAAGAGTAAGCTTACCTTCCTCCACGTATTCTTAATAATTGCTACTGCTTTGTCTAAAGCACCAATATTTAGAGTGAATGGTTTATTTTTCAAAGTTATAAAACTGCCACCTAGTTTTACATAAACGATTTCTTTAGACAATACTCGTCACCATACTATTAGAGAAAGCAAGTATTTACAGTATTAAGTTTAAATTATTTAGAATAGTATTAATTTATTCCTAAGGAAAAGGTTGAGGAGTTTTACGGCGTAAGATAGTATAGTGTTATTGCTTGTCCAAGGGAATCATCTTGAATAAAACAAGAATGCTGGAATCTCTTAAAAGATTATTTTTATATAAGAACGGGTTAGTAGGTTTCATAATAGCAAATGTCTTTATATTAGTATTTGCTCCTACGCATTGGCTTTATTATGATGTTAGGTATTTTATAGAGTGGGTTGATGTTATTAAGCAACATGGATTATTCAGCGTATACTCGTATGCTCATAAAGTAGCCTATCCACCGATCCCTGTTATAGTATTTACTCTAATGCATACTTTTGCATCTTCTATAACATCCTCTACTTACCTGATCAGATTAATTGATAAAATACCATTAATACTAGCTTTCAATATTATTTATTACTTGTTAAGGAAACATTATGGTTTAAGTGCTGCTCACTTATGGTTAGTTAGCTATGCTTCTTACTTAACTATTTTCGCGTATCAGTTTGATTTACTCACAGTATTGTTTTTATTAGCTTCATTCATAGAATTGATAAAAAAGAATCCTAGTCCACTACGTCTTGGTTTATATAATGCATTATACTTATTGGTTAAACAAGGCTTAGTCTTCTTAGCGTTTATTCCATTAATTTACCTTCTTAAAAAATATGGTGTTAAACCCGCTATGAAGTATGTATTGGCAGGACTCGCTACAGGGCTTGTATTCATACTTCCCTTCATAATCTATGACCCATGCTCCTTTATCGAGAAAGTATTGTTCTTCCACTCTGCAAGATATCCGCAAGAACTTAGTTTATGGGCTATACCAGTTTATTTAAGTAATTTTAACTATACAATAATACCGACTTGGTATTCTTGGTTATGGTTCCCGATCTATTTGTTTGCTACAATTTATTTACTATATAAGTTCTATAGGTGTAAACAAATTAACGATAAGATAGTGTTGAAATATATTATTTTACTCCTAATAGTTTTATTAGTCACCAATAAAGTTGGTAATGAGAATTACCTTGTATGGATAGTACCGTTTCTTGCAATATATTTATCTCTTCATCCGGAATATCGAGATCTCAGGCTTATTTATATAGTACTACCGGTCATGAGCAGCTTGCTTTTTCCTCTTGTAACTTATTTTGCTGCGGCTGTTGCCCAGGGATCGTTGCTTATAATGGAGGATTTATCACATTATTCTGCTATGTGGCTCATGGAGAGATCATTTGAAAGAGGTGCAATTATCTTTCCTCTAATAGATTATGCTAGAATATACTTCTATGGTTTCTTTGATGCTCTATATAAATGTATGTGGGTATCATCTACGATATTTGTTGTTTTCTACAATGTTTATCTACTATATGTTTTTAAGAAAATATATTCCATTAAGTACCCGGGAGAAGAATAAGTATTTTTACTAATGGTGATATTATTTGCTTATTTTTATTGGAGCGGGTTTATCAATTAACCACTTAACGATCGAGGCCGTAGAATGGCTAAAGAAAGCAGACAAGATCATTATTGATTCATACACCAACATCATTCCAGACTTCAGTATTGATAAATTATTTAAAATTATAGGAACAAGGAAAAACGTTGTTATCGCAGATAGATCTATGCTTGAAGGAGTATCTATAAAGAAAATCGTGGAAGAAGCACAAAAACTTAACTTAGCGATCCTTGTACCAGGCGATCCATTCATAGCTACAACGCATGATGCTATACGGGTAGAAGCTATAAAACACGGTGTCCAAGTAAAAACAATTAATGGATTATCAATATATTCTCTAGCTCCCTCTAGAACAGGTTTACAAGCATATAGATTTGGAAAAACAGTCACTCTTGTCTATCCAGAAGCATTTAGACCATATTCTACTATTGAAACTATCTATGATAATATTAGCAGAAATCTCCATACATTGTTATTACTAGACTTAAAGCTTGAAGAAAATAAAGCCATGACTATAAATGAGGCTGTCGATATCTTAATGAATCTTGATGAAGACAGAAAACTAAATAATGTTATTGCAGTGGGATTAGCAAGAATAGGTTGTAAAGATGAAAAGATACAAGCTGATAGACTATCTAGGTTAAAGAAATATGATTTCCCTCCACCTCCTCATAGCTTAGTAATTGTGGCTAAGCCTCATCCTATAGAGCTTGATTCTCTTAAATACTTGTGTAATCTACCTGACGAAATATATATGGAACTGTTAAGGAGCAGGAAATATCCTTGATGCTTATGTTTGTTTCCGTTAAGTTTTAATATCTTCATAATATATTCATTTCCTAGCTTGGACGAGGTGACCAATATGTATAGATTAGTGTCTATAACATTAGTAACAATAATAGTATTATCTCTAATTACACCTGGATATATTACAACATTCGCCAACAATGCTCCAAATTATATACTGATAAAAGATGCTCTAGGAAGAACAATCAATATTACAGAGAAACCGTTAAAAATAGTATCACTGGCTCCTTCAATAACCGAAGAAATATTCTACTTAGGACTACAAAAATATCTCGTAGGAGTTGATAACACATCTTACACTGATCTTCATTTCGGAATAGCAGACTACTTAAAAGAAAACAAGATCACACCAGTAGGCGGTTATTGGTGGAGCACTATAAGTGTTGAAAAAATATTATCGCTAAAACCCAATATCGTATTTGCTGATAAAGGA
>JAMOPC010000033.1 GCA_027064845.1 Desulfurococcales archaeon
TTGCAGGAGCGATAGAGTCTATTTCGTCAAAGAATACTACCGCAGGAGCTACTTGTCTTGCCCTTCTGAATATTTGTCTAATTGCTTTTTCTGATTCTCCTACCCATTTGCTTAGTATTTCTGGTCCACGTACTGCTATGAAGTTAGCACCACTCTCAGTAGCAACCGCTTTAGCCAACAAAGTCTTACCAGTACCAGGAGGACCAAACAATAAAATACCTTTCGGCGGCTCTATACCCATTTGCTCAAATACTTCTGGATGCTTCATAGGCCATTCTACAGCTTCTCTAAGCTGCTGCTTAACATCATCGAGTCCGCCTATATCGCTCCATCTTACTTCGGGGACTTCCACATAGATTTCTCTAATAAGTGTTGGTTGTACATACTTCATGGCTTCTAAGAAATCAGCCATCTTAACCTTTAGTTCTCTAAGCTTTTCAGCTGGAATGGGTTGTGACAAGTCTATTTTTCCTTCTTTAATAAATCTACGCAATGCAGCTATGGCAGCTTCCTTGACAAGAGCTGCCAAATCAGCACCTGTATATCCATGAGTCATCTCCGCTATTTTGTCTAAGTCAACGTCCTCGTCAAGAGGCATATTACGTGTGTGAACAGCTAGTATTTCTCTCCTAGCTCTCTTATCTGGTGGAGGTATTTCTATTTCTCTATCGAACCTGCCGGGCCTTCTAAGAGCTGGGTCTAATGCTTCCGGCCTATTTGTAGCACCTATTACTATTACTTTTCCTCGCTCCTTCAAACCATCCATTAATGTTAGTAATTGTGCCACAACCCTCTTCTCTACTTCGCCTGTAACTTCTTCTCTCTTTGGAGCTATACTATCTATTTCGTCAATAAATATAATTGCAGGTGCATTCTCTTCGGCTTCCTTAAATATCTCTCTTAATCTCTGCTCTGATTCACCATAGTATTTACTCATTATTTCTGGACCATTAATAGCTATGAAGTATGCCCCGATCTCGTTTGCCAAAGCCTTGGCTAATAGGGTTTTTCCAGTACCTGGTGGACCGTGAAGAAGAATTCCTTTCGGGGGCTCAATACCTAGATGTTTGAAGAGTTCTGGATGCTTTAATGGTAACTCGACTATTTCCCTTATTTTTTGTTTAGCTTCCTCAAGATCTCCTATGTCTTCCCAAGTGACTTTAGGAATCTTCCTTGCACGCTCAATCATTTCTTCTTTCACTGGCTCGCTCTTAATCTCTATTCTCGTATCATCTGTGACATATACTCTAATACCTGGTTGAGTAGAAACCACTATGAATTTCAAACTAACTCCAAATATAGGAATAATTATTTCTTCGCCTCTGCTTAACGGCTTTCTTATCAGAAATTGCTTAACATATTCAACGAAGTCAGGACCAAACCTTATAGGCTCAGTAGGAGCCAACACTATTTTTGTAGCTGGCTCAACATCTGTCTTCTTAACAGAAACTACGTCGCCAACACCTACACCAATGGCTGATCTAAGATAACCATCCATCCGAATAATTTCTCTGCCCTCATCTTCAGGATATGCTGGCCATACCTGTGCAACTATACTTCCTTTAGGCCCCGTGATCTCTACAAAATCACCAGTAGTGACACCTAATTTAGCCATCGTTACGCGATCTATTCTTACAATTTTTCTACCAACATCTCTCTGACGAGCCTCAGCAACACGAAGCTTTACTTCTCTTTCTCTAGACATGGATATCATCTCTCCCATGAATAATTATCATCATAGAATACTAGATGTAAACAACCTATTATAAGTAATATTATTTTCTACTATATTTTAATACAATGTTTAAAAGTGATAACAATATTAATCATGAGAAAATAATATATTTTTGAAGAAAAGTATTGAGGGGTACTAATTATGGTTGAAAGAGTTAAGACAGGAATTCCGGGTTTTGACGAGATAATAAATGGAGGTATACCAAGGAGAAACGTAGTATTGCTAAGCGGAGGACCCGGAACAGGAAAATCAATCTTTGGATCACAGTATCTATGGAACGGTCTTCAAATGGGAGAACCAGGCGTATTTGTTGCTCTCGAAGAACATCCTGTTCAAGTTAGAATAAACATGAGACAATTCGGATGGGATGTAAGACCATTCGAACAACAAGGTACATTTGCCATTGTTGACGCATTTACAAGTGGTATAGGTGAAGCAGCAAAAAGAGAAAGATACGTAGTACGAGACCCAACAGATGTAGGTGAATTAATAGATGTATTAAAACAAGCCATAAGAGAAACAGGAGCATTAAGAGTAGTCATAGATTCAGTATCAACACTGTACCTTACAAAACCTGCTGTTGCACGTAGTGTAGTACTTCAACTAAAGAGAGTATTATCAGGCTTGGGAACAACTTCGATCCTAGTATCACAGGTATCAGTGACTGAAAGAGGGTTCGGAGGACCAGGTGTAGAGCATGCTGCAGATGGCATCGTAAGACTTGATCTAGATGAATACAACGGCGAATTAGTAAGAAGCATCATAGTATGGAAGATGAGAGGAACAAAACATAGTATGAGAAGACACCCATTTGAAATTACAGACAAGGGGATAATAATTTACCATGACAAAGTTGTCAGAATAAAAGGTGGCACTGCAATAATAGAAAGAACTTAACTAGAATTATGAACTAAGAAACAAGACTTTTAAGATAAAAGATATTTTTATATTTTTAACACACATTACTAAATGAATATCTTGGTCGAGTATATATGGTCAATATGGAGAATATACATGGTTATTATAGATACTCGTGTCCAAACTGTATAGGAGAAGACGATGACCTAAGACTATCTTACAAAGCCCCATGTAGAAGTTGTTTACCAACTGATAAATTCTTCAAATTAAAAGAAAAGATCAGTGAAAAACCATACTTATACATAATAAAGGATTATCTCAACAACGTAGTAGAACCTAAACATTTAAGGAGAATTTATCGTTTTGAACACGAGCTAGTAAAGTTCGAGGAATTTTTCAGCAAAGCTACTGGAGGCTATAAGTTCTGGAGCGCCCAAAGAACATGGGCTAGAAGAATATTAAAACGTAAATCCTTTAGCATAATAGCACCAACAGGCATGGGTAAAACAACTTTCGCCTTAATAACAGCACTGTATCTATATAAGAAGAACAGTAAATCTACAACTAATAGAACTAATAGAAAGAAAATATATCTAGCATTCCCTACAACACCATTACTACTACAAGCTTATAAGAAAATAATACAATTAGTCGAACGATCAGGACTAAATCTATGCAATGAAGACAATAACGTTGATTGCGTCAAAATAATAACAATTCACGGAAAAACCCCAAAGAAAAAGAGAGAAGAACTAATGAAAGCTATAGAAATGGGGGACTTTGACATTTTACTTACAACAAACATGTTTATGCACAAACACTACCAGCTCTTAATGAATAAAAAATATGAATTAATCGTAATGGACGACGTAGATGCTATTCTCAGAAGCGGAAAAGCCATTAGGATCTTATTCTACATATTAGGACTACATGACGAGGAAATAGACGCTGCTCTCGAATATTTAAGACTTAGACAGAGACTTGCTCTCAAACTAAGTGATGAAGAACGAAAAGAGCTTGAAAGAAAACTGAAAGAATTAGAAAAAATAATTACAAAAGCACGTAATAAGATAAACACAATAGTTATTGTATCAAGTGCTACAGGTAAACCAAGAGGAATTTACCCAAGACTTTTCAGAGTACTTTTAGGATTTGAAGCTGGTTCTAGAGCTGAAGCAATAAGAAACATTATTGATACATATACATATCCAAAACCTAATATGGAGACTAAAATCGTCGAACTTGTTAAAAAACTAGGAGATGGAGGATTAATATTCGTACCACTAGACAAAGGAATAGAGTATGCAGAAAAAATTGCACAACTTCTAAGAGAAAACAATATTGTGGCAGAAGCTTTTCACGCAAAAAAAGCCGTTAACTTATTAGAGAAGTTCGCAAACGGAGAAATAGATGTACTAGTAGGAGTCGCAACATATTACGGCGTAATGGTAAGAGGAATAGACCTACCTGAAAGAGTAAAATATGCTATATTTACGGGAATCCCAAGACATAAGTTTAGTTCAAAGCTAGAAAATCCATCGCCAACAGATGTTCTCAGAATATTATCAATAATAAGGGATGCGCTTGAAGGTGATGAAAAGAGGAATATAGAAGTACTAATTGGCAGGCTCTCAATAAGACTTCGGAGATTAAGCCAAGGAGCATTAATGAAACTCAAAGAAGACTTCCAAAAGAAACTAGCAGGAGAACCGGTGGAGGAATACCCATTATTAACATTATTGCTTAATGCATTAGAACTAGCTAGAAAACTACTATCAAGAAAAGATGTCTTAGAAAACTTAAAGAAAAGAGGGGATATCGCACTCGTAGTAGAAGATAATA
>JAMOPC010000034.1 GCA_027064845.1 Desulfurococcales archaeon
TCCGGGTACTCGAATCCCCTCTTAGCAGCGTCTATTTGGTCATGTGGGACGGTTACATAGAAGAAAAAATCGTCTCTCTTACGAAGAATATAGTTTATAACGTTTCTTTGTACATGGTAACCACTATCTGCCCAAATATTTTTCGAGTTACTAATATTGATATAGTTGAATACTCGTATCATGTTTATCGCCACGCACAAGTATTCTTACCAACATCTTTTTAGGAGAATATTTTTCCCTAATGAGTGGCACCGTTTTTTCTGGATAAGTATTACCACATGTATAAACATCTATACCAAAATAGTTTTCTTCTGGCCAAGTATGGATAACTATGTGGCTCTCAGCAACAATACCAATGACCGTAAGACCTTGAGATTCATATTTATTAACAACTATTTTAACTAATCGGGCACCGGAAACTTCAACTAGGTCCAACAATAGTTCCAATAATTCATCTTTATTATCTAAGTCAATATTTTGTGGTTCCCAAATATCCATTATAACATGTTTAGCTCTAGGATTCACTTTAACCACTTCCCAAGTGTTTTCTCAGTATCAATCTTTTCTAGGAAAAATATTTCACTACTCTTCTTTTTAGCCAATATTCTAAACAGACCACTTGATTCTATAAAACTTTTCCATTGATTAAATGTCCACTTGGTAACATGTGTTGGATCAGCTTCTAGGTGATCTGGCTTGACGTCTAAAGTAGTAACACCTATTACAGCGTATTTTTTCGTGATCCTATAAATTTCCCTTAGTATTTTCATGTTTTCCTCTGGTCCATAATGTTCTAGTATATAGCGACAAATAACTAGGTCAAAAAACTTGTCCGGGAACTCTGTTTTACGTATATCACCCTTAAGAATGTGGATATTTTTCGGCAAAGAACCATAACGTTGTACTATGGAACTAATAGATTTCTTAACAGCATAATCCGATATATCAATAAAATAAACATCATCACCACGTTCCACAAATACGCCAATGTGTTTCGGCAAAGGAGCTCCAACAACGAGTATTCTCATTGGCGGAACTAGGTACTTCCAGAACCACCCTATAGGTCTCCACGGCATATAGTCTAGGGCACCGAATTCTTCTTGATACTCTTTACCGAACCTCTCTTCTTCCATTCTTATCACCAAAAACGGTTACATTATATAGGTAAAAAAGAAGTTTGGAATTAAATTTATTCGACCTCAGTAGTTACTAGGTAAGTTATCTTATATTCATCGGTTACCCTGCTAAAGAGGATTGGTCCGTTTTTCACAAATCCTAACCATATTGGGTCGGAACCATATATTCCCGATATCCTGTTTATAATATCATAGTCTAAGATTGCTTCACCAGAGGCTTCCTCATTAGTTACCTTCTTAGTATATGGTAATGGTTTCTCATAAGTCATTATCGGCTCCTTATATACTAATATAACTTTATCTGGCGAGTATTGGAACTTTAGTTTCTCAGTCTTTGCCGTTTTTAAATCGGAAGCCAACACTAGGAAAGATATTGCCGGCACGGCTTTTTGAGAGAATATACCATATTCCTTATCAACTAGGTCAACATTTTCAAGGTATTTAACTTCTGCCATAGACGGCATGGCAATACTTAGTTTTTCACCCTTAGAACCCTTTATAACTATATTGTTAGACTCAATACTCACCGTTACCGTGGGATCACCCTTGAACCCGGTCTTCAGCATTTGTATCAAATCAGTTACTGGAAATATTATTGTTCCCTCACCGGTGATTTCACTAAATAGATTAGAGTTTATCTTGGCTATTACAGCAAGGGTCTCAGTTGGGTCCATCTGTATTACTTTTGCACCTTCCTGTGTTATGTCCATCCTAATATATCCTATGTATGGCTTAGTTACTCTGGTCAGACTTAAAAACTTTAATAGTTTTAATAAATTAGTCGGGTTTATTTGGAACATGTTTTCACCCATCCAATACTATATATAGGGAATAAGGGGTAAGGTATATAAAAAACATTATAGGTTCCACCTAATCTGTTTACCAAATGGCTTATTAGTAACATCGTAGGTCTCGCCAGTCGGTATAATATCGTCAAACTTGCTAGTTATGACTTTAACATAGAATACTTTATCAAAACTATTATAGACCGTCTGCAATACAACATCGGCTTCAAACATTATTATATCTATCCACTTAGGCATTTCTTTTCTGGCAACAAGTTCTCCCTCAGCAATTACTTCCTCATAAGTCGTATAGGTAGTATAGATTATTCCACGCTTAGCAATACCAAGGGCCCTATTGTGGATATCTCTTAACAAGTATTTCCTCTCTTTCCAGACATTGAGGTTCCTAATGCCCTGGAACGGTTTTAGTCCGTGCCTGTACCTCATAACTAGTTCCAGTATCTGTTCCAGTATCTCGGTATTATCAATAACTATCCAGTCTGGCTTTACTTTTTTCTCCACATAATCCAATATTTTCATAATATAATGATAAGTCTTTTCAGCATACTTAGTGGCAACTTTTGGGTCCCACCTCATATACTTTACAGCATCAAAAACTATAATATTGCCAGGGTTCTTATAGAATCTCTTCTTAATTGGCGCTGTTTTCCTATCAAAAGATAATGCAACCACTTTGCCGGGAAAGCTTAGGGCAGTAACTGTTTTACCGGTGCCCTTGTCTCCGAAAATCACTACTACCATTTTCTCTGTTTCTTCACCAATGTCCTCTTCTATTTCTATGTCCTCCAATTCCTCGGCTGGCATAGTGAATTCTTTTTCGGCCTCGTCTATTTCTTCTTCCTCAGGCTCTGGCTTCTTGACCTTAGCAATAATTTCGGTCGGAGAAACTTTTTCGGGTTCCTTAGATTCTTTCTTTGCCTCTTTTTCTTTGGTTCCAGTGGTCTCTTCAGTAGTTTCCATTGTTTTCTCGGCTTGCTTCTTGGGCTTAGGCAACGGTAACTCGATTTCTGGTTCTTCTAGTGGCACCTCTAATGGTTCCTTAACTTTCTTGGCTTCAGGCTTCTTGGGTTCTTCTTTTTTCTCTTCCTTTTTCTTTTCGCTCTCTTTCTTAGTAGGTATTGGCGCCTTTATGGGTATGTCAATTTTTATTCCCGGCCCTGTTTTGGTCTCCTTAGTTTCTTTTTTCTTTTCTTCCTTCTTAGTGACCTTCTTTTTCTCCATCAAACTGATTATTTCGTTTGTTAATGAAGATATATCTAGACTCATAGTATTCACCTCACTCTAGTTGTTCTGGCAAAGGTATTCCATGAATAGGAATAACCCATAGTGCATTCATTGAGGCCCGACCATCTTCTTCATTATATGTTACTGGGCCATAGAAAAATAATTCTGAGTCCACATCCCATTTCAATAACCTATACGGCACCCATACCGTCATTTCACTAGGTATAACATAGCCTTCATCGTCAACCTCGTCCTTTACACCGACCGAGTCATCGGAAATAATATAAAAGGCATACCTAGTACCGTCGGTCCTCTGGCCAGAGTGGTACCTCAAAACAAAACCATATATGCCCCTAATATCTAGTTCGTCAACATAATTAGTGCCTTCCTTTGTTCTAGAAACATATTTCCTAACGTCCCTGAGCTTGAAAATCTTCATACCAAAACTTTTCTTTAAGAACTCAATAATAACTTCTGGCCTATCATCTAGTTTCTGTATTTCTTCCATCTTAGTATCATTGGTTGCAAAATATAGGCTCTTATCTTTAGACTCATAAAGGTTTATCTTATATATTCTAAATGGCACCACTTCATCCAATAACCTAGTCGCGGCATCCCTGCAAATAATGAGTCTAGGATACCAATTGTCCTCGGTCCTCAGTAACCCGACCATCCTGCCGATAGGTACTCCTTTTTTACTTATCTTAGTATCAATAATGCCAATCGGTATGAATTGGAACTCCTTAGTAGGCATCCTCAATTGTCGAGCTAACCTAACGGCGACCAATCTGGCGGCATATATTAGCCTTACCTTATCGTCCTCAAAGGCTTCTGGACTGAGTTCTTTATACTTAGCAGATATTTGGGACATCAAGTAGTCCTTATTATAGCCAACTTCTAATAATTCCTTATATATTCTCTTAGCCTGCGAAGGCAATAATTCGAGTAGTTCCTCAAAATTCATTGCGGGACAACTCCTTCAACTATTTTCTTTAGGACATCAATTATTTTTGGCTCGTCGGTTATTAATAAGTGATACTCACTATATGGCCTCAATAACCCGTTATCAATAAAAGACTTTGGCACCCGGATATAATAGGATGACCCGGATCTCCGTATCTTCCTCTTTAACAAAATTCGCATCCCTACTCACCTTTTGCCTGGACAAAAGTAATCAATATAGGAAAATATATCTCCACATATATAAACCTTTATACAGGAAGAAATAAATCAAAACCAATACGAAGGACCAATACGAGAGCCGGAATTTTTTCTCGGACACCGGGTGCCCAATAGAGAAAGAAATGCGAAAAAATTAGCCAATAGAAAACCTATATTGGAAAAATCAAAAATTTTTTACAAAATTCTTTCTCGGACCATTGCGTCTCCGGCAACCGGTGGAACCCGGGTTCCAGGAAACACTTTATAATATTATAAAACTCAATATAATAGTATTATACGCCAAATGTTACCAAGTACGCTGTTTTATGGGAAATATTACTGTATAATGGTAAAATAAAGTGTTCAGGAACCTGAACAGTTTTATATGGTAAAATACTAATTTATATGGGTTAAGAAAGTGTTTAATGGGTTGAAACAGTGAATCAAGGAGTGAACGGCGGCGAACATTGTTGTTCCAAATAACCGTCCTCCAATTAACCAATTAAATATATATCTCTACTAATTTCTATATATTTCTATAGTGTTAGAATATTACTTTTTTCGCAGTTTAGAGAAAGAAATAAAGAGAAAAAAATCGTCATGGAACCGCATTGGTTCGCGGATTTTTTTCTCTATTGGGAGAGAAAAAAATCGCTGGATCTGGTTCCTGCACGCTGGTTTCGCTGCCGGGTCCAGCGGCTCGTATAGTATATTTGGTGAGTGGTGTATATATTTTGGTTTGGGTGTATATATTTTGGTAGGTGGATATATATGTGTCTGATTTGACTTTCTGGACACTGTCAAATGGAAGCGTTTGACACCAATTGGGACTCAGCTGAGGAACGTTTGCTTCAGGTGGAGGACAGGCATTGTCCGGCTTACTTGTAAAGTTTTGTTAGTTCCTAATTAGGTGATTAATTATTCTTGTTGGTTTTTGTAAGTCGGTAGGAAAGGATGGTTTGGGAAAAGTGTTTTGTATATATACATGTATATATTTTGATTACTTCAATTTACCACCTAACCTCTATGGCTTTTGGAGAAAGTGTTTCTCCTACTTGTAGGGCTTGGTTAATGTATTTTGATGAATAGAAGATAAGTGTTGGTCTGCCCCTTCGTTTCTTCTTTACTATGGCTACTATCTTCTTTTCCTCCATTAGGTGCATTATGTATTTCTTTAACTTGTCTTTGAGGATCTTTGTTTGTTTCAATAACTCGGTGGCCGTTATGCCTTCTGGTCCGGCTTCTTCTATTATTGTGTATATTAATTCTAGCGGGGCTGTATCAATATATACTGGTTGACTCTTTATTCCTGCCTCGGTTCTTACTATGGCTTCCCTTGCTCTTGGCAATGTTGATTCTAGGAAATTCATTGCTTCCCGCACATCGTTGGGTAATACGGTAAGTGTTGGTCCTACTTCTTTTTCTTCTGGTTTCCGGCTAGATATGGCTTCTAGGACACTTAGTCTGGTCAATATGTCCCAAGATGTTTGGACATAGTATGAGAAAGCTGAGTACTCGTTACCGTATTGTTGTTCCATTCTTCTTGCATATTCGTTAATCATGTTCTTGGCTACTGGGTCAAAGTTTACTTCTATGAGGCTACCAAGTCCTTCTAGCTCTATAATGTAGTCTCCAAGTTCTGAGGACAATATTTCTAGTTGGTCAAAATATACTGACCTAGTAACATCTAGTGGTGGCAACCACCTTGTTTTGTCTTCCTGTTTTGCATAGATTAGCAGTACTCTTCTCATTAGTCCTTGTCTAAATATCATGTTGTCCATGTATAGCCAAGGCTCCTGTATGCCGAATACGGCGGTAACATATAGTCCGGCACGTATAAATCTTGTTTTCTTTACTAGTTTGAAGACTCTTTCTTCTCCACTATATAGTGTGGACAGTAGTGATGCATAGCCGGTCATGTATTCTTTTGCCTTCATTTGTTGCAGTATGCCTCCGAATTCGTGGCTAAACAGTATGAATATCTCGTTCACATCTTGTACGGAAGCAATGTGTTCAATTATACCTTCTGGGCTTCCTCCTTCTATTATCATTGTGTTTATTCTTTCCATTATTGCATTTTTGGGCAATCTTAGTCGGTTCTCGTAGTATCGGTAAAAAGCTCCCTTTATAGTGTATAGGGCCAAGTCTATGGTCGTCGATTTTCTGGTTACTCCAGATTTCCCACTCAGTATTACCCACAAGTTTGGTCTGAAGGGATTATTTATTGGTCTAGGGTACTCTGGGCAATAGAAAAACTTTCCAATTGTTGATGATATGACAAAATAATAGGCTCCTAGTAAGAAATTGTCTGGTGCATCGGTTATCCTTGTTACGGTGTCCATGAATCGTTTCTTAAAGTTTAGGTCCTCGGTCATGTTATCTACCACGGACTCTCCTGTGGCTGAGTTTTTATATGTTTTATGAGAGTAAATAAGAAAAAGTTTGAGTTGCCTAGTTTTTGATTACTAGTGGTACGTATTCCATAATATCTTCTCCTGGTCTTTTGTGCCACTTGGGATAGGGGAATATCCCGGTACCTAATAGTCCGGTTCTTGATAATATAATATATTCTTGTGGCTCTAAAGATATAAGGGCTTCTGGTGATATAAAGGCATATATCCACCTCAAATCGTCTGGCAACTTGTGGTTCCCGAGATTCTTTATTACTAGATAATCTACCTGTGTACGGACATCTAAATCGACACTTGTGAATTTCTGAGTATCTAGACCCATAGAGATTCCCATGTGGCGGAACTCTCTTATCAAGCTAATATATTGGGCCTTGGCAACTACTTGGTCCTTGTAGGCTCTGATCCTTGAATATAATAATCTGGCTGCCTCTCTAACCAGCATGTAAGCTGGTCTTTTCCATTGTTTTCTCTCAAATAGTCTATCTATTATGTAGTTTATGGCATCGTATTCCTCTTTCATAGAAGTATATAGTGGCGCCGCGGATATTATTAAGTCGTATTCCTCGGTCATGGCATGTGAAAACCTGCTATAGGGTATTACTCTTATGTTTTTCCAATAAGTCTGGATCCTCAGGGCAGGACTATGTAGTATTAATATATTCAATACTTTTGCCCATGGGCTCCTGAGCCATGCTAGTCCTTCTCCGTCTCTTGAACCAAAAATATCTATTACACTTACACCGCACCTTATATAGAGTTCTCCCAAATACTCTAGGAAACTAGATTTTCCTGCTCCTCTTATTCCTAGTGCGAACCATATATTGCTGGGTACTTCATTGTTCTTCTTGATATAGATTCTTTTTTCACTAGGTACGGTTCTTAGTGGTACAAAGTATGGTAACTTATAGTCGCTTCCATGGTAGAAAATGTATTTCTTTTTAATGAATTCTATTTTTTGCAATGTTTGGCTCATATCATTTCACCTATTGTGTGTACTCCTAATTTCTCTTCTAGGTACTTTCTAAGTATATTCATTTTGCCCAGTATGTGTTTGATTATTTCATGCACTACTGGTTCGGCTTTGATTGAAAAATACATTTTTAATAACTTATAACTCTGAGGAGTTATTCCTCGCTCTAGGACCTCGGTTATGGCTTCTTCTGTGGTCAGCCTAGAGAGTTTATCTACAACTTGCTGATACTCTATAAAACTCTCTGGTACATATTTTACTAGTCTCTGTTTATTGTATTCGTTTAGCGGTAAGAAGTCCAAGTATTCTAGTAATTGTCCAGGCTCAAGTGGGAATACGATACTGATTTTCTTACCGTAATCAGATTCTATTTCGTGGGCATAATCTAGTCCTATAGCTATATAGTATAGTTTATCTAATTCGTTCAACAACTTCTTTGGCACTATCTTGTCCTTGTCCGGCAATAGGTCCGTTACTTGTTTTGTATAGATTACTCGCTTTACAGTGTCCTCGGTCTTTAGTACTTTTAATAGTTTTATCATTATTAGCAATTCTACGCCGGTCAGTTTTCTAAAGGTTATCTTACTCATTAATACGTATAGTTTGTCCTTGTGAACATCTTTTTCTATTTCGTTTATTCTTTGTTGTACCTCATTAATAGCACGTAGTGTTTCTTCGTCTATTTCTATTTTTTCCGGCTCTTCTTTACTTGGTTCTCCTGTTTCTTTTTCTTCTTCCAAACTAGTTGGTCCAACTGGTTCTCCTTGCCTTATCCATTCTTTTAGCAAGATATTTAACTTGTTCCTAGTATAGATTTCGGCAACTTCTTTTTTGGTCAAATCAATATTGGTACTTAGCAAGAACTGGGCAAACTTTACTAGTTTCTCTAGCCTTTCTCCACGCTGTTTTATTTTGGCAATGAGTTCTTTTTTATTCTGAATAATTAACTTCTGTATCTGTACCAGTAATTGTACTTCATTTGGTTCTAGGCTGAATTCTGGGGCTGGCATCGGTTTCACCGAATTTCTTTATGCACCTATTCATGCACTCTATATAAGGCATTAAGCTTAATATTTTTGGATCACTGCAATAGTTGAAACAATACGTTTTCACAGCCTCTTTTGGCTCGTATCCTAGTTTTAATAATGCCCTGTTTATTCTTATCATTTTGGACCTCATTTTTAATAAGAGTACCATCATTATACTGGTTACTCCAAAGATTATGCCCAACATCCCATAGATTAGGGTATTTACTGATATGATTTTAAAAGTATACCCGAAAGTTAATGAGAGTACACCCACAAAGTATGTTGCATAAGCAATTTTTACTATGAGGTTAGCATAGTATTTGGTCTTTTTTCGCTCTATTAGTAGGAGCCTTAGTTGTTTAGCTTCTTCTGGATTAATTGTTTCAACTGGTCTTTCCAAGAATTTCACCCACAAAAATATTTATTAATTAACTTTATAAAAACAGTATTTGGGTGTATTCTGATCATGGCAAGTCCTAAGAATGTTAAAGTAGAAGAAAGAGGACTATATATGTCATTGAAGGCCATTTTTCTTAATTCGCCAGAACTATGTGGTGAACCATTTACACCCGAGGACATTATTGAAGTTCTTGCCGAGTTTAAAGTTAAAGTAGATAAGGAAACCGTGGAAAAAGTTTTAGAAAAATTAGCTAAAGACAATATTATTGTTAGGACAGATAAGTATTACCTCATAAAGTGTGGTGATAAGAAGTGATTAAGAACCTCATATTGGTCCTCATAGTAATGATATTATTTGCCTTCATAATACTTGCTTCAACAATAATGTTTGTAAAAACTAAGGATATCGTATACTTGAATATAATGATTATATCAACAATAATAATATCGGCATGTGGGGTATACGTTTGGACAACATGGAAGAAGATAAGAGAGGGTTTCGCATGAAATGCCAATAACTAGGACCTTGAAGTTAGTGTTTTTTCTAGGGGCTATTATATTCTTTTCCCAAATGTGGGTCCTAGGCGTCTATGTTTTATTTACTAATTATATTAATAATGGTTTGGTATCACTATTCTTAACTACAATCTTTTCTTTTTTACTATCAGTACTGGTTGGTTACTTGTTATTGACAATAATATATAGAGAAATAATGAAAATGGTCAAACATTATGAGGAAATGGTGGCACTAAAAAAGAGTAGAGATATGGTGTTAAAGTAAGGTGGAGAAGAAAGAGGTAAGGAAACAATAAAGTGTATTTTTTATAATTCCTTTTCCTATACTTTATAGGGGTCAGTCTTGGTAGTTCTTGTTGATTCTAAGGAGCCAAAGAACTATGTGGACAAACTCAGGAACGAGGGATTACCAGTAGAGGTAAGAGATATTCTTTTTTGTGATTATATAGTTACAGTAAACAACTATTCTATTGGTATTGAAAGGAAAACCGCCGAGGATTTCGTGGCATCAATAATTGATGGCAGAATCTTTAACCAGGCCTACATGTTGTCCACAATGTTTCCAGTATCATATATTATAGTGGAGGGTTTTATCAGTGAAGCCTTATCGTATACGGCTTTTTCTAGACGAGCCTATATTGGTGCTCTGGTCTCGTTGGCTCTAAAGACTTCACCTCATGGTCAACGGGGGCGAATTAGCATTATTAATGTGGAACTTGATGTTGATACTGTTTTATTTATAAAGTATTTACACAAGAAACTAGAGGAAGGTGATTTTGAGAGATTACCCAGGGTCCGGTTACCTAAAAAGAGTATTATTGATAGGAAAGGAGTCATGATTGCAATGCTACAAGTAATACCCGGCGTCGGTGAAGAGAGGGCTAAAAAGATTGCCGGAGCCTACAATAGTGTGGCCGAATTATTGACAACTACGCCCGATAAGTTGGCAATGATTGATGGTATAAGTTATAATTTAGCAAAAAAGATACTATATTACTTGGGTGCAGAGACTTGAACGAAAAAACAACAATGAAGAAATATGGTCTGACCAGAAAACAATACATGTTTGCCAAAACTGTTTTGCCAAAGTTCTTGGAAAGAGAATATCTTACCATGAGTGATATTATGAAGTTTTTTCCGGATCGGGCCTATTCGACAATTTATTTTAGAGTCAAAAGATTGGTTGAGAAAGGACTTATTAGGCAAAAGAAAAACATTAAAGCCTATGAATTAACTAGTCTGGGTAAAAAGTTTCTAAAAGAAGTACTTGGTCAAGGTGGGTCCTTATGACCACTGTTTTGGAATCTATGATTGAGGACATCATGAAGTATAGGGGCTTTAAGTCAAAGAATGAATTTATTGAGTATATGCACAGAAAATATGGCGACCTCAGAAAAAAGACTTCTGCCGAAATATTTGATATAGTGCTAAAAGAGTTCTTGGAATCGGTTAAAGAAATTTCTAAATAATATTTTTTATAAATCATTTCTCGGTGAGGTACTTGGGTAAAACAAGGTACAGGAACACCATTAGGATCGGTTTCTTGATTGAAGACGGTATCCCGACCCGTAATATTTATGTCAAGTCGTGGACACGTAGTCAACTTAGAAAGTATGGTCTCAGGGACTGTAAAAAAGTTAGGCACCTGATCCTATGTAAGGATAAGAAAGGCAAACCAGTGGCCGTTTTGCCTCTTTACTGAGTTTATTTTTCTATGAGACATTCTTAGCAGAGTATTACTTTTCTCAGAATTTTCTATACGAGAAAATGTTTTTATTTAATGGCTATACATATATTCCTAGGGGATAAAAGTGAATGTCCTAGAAGTAACATACGTTATTCCAAAAGAGGAACTAATAAAGGAAATAATGGGTTTTTTCAAAGAAGTTAGCCAAGAAGAAGGTGAATATAAGGTCAAGAAAGTACCACTAATATTATTGAAACACCCCAGCAAGAGGTACAATGAAAAAATAGAATACATTGAATATGTTGCCATGTCGTTAGTAATGAAAACTAGCCAATCACTAATACGTAGACCAATGGTTTACATAAAACTATACGATTCGATGGTTACCAAAAGATACTTTGATGTAATAGGAACACTTAGTTCCCCAATAATTTCTGCCAAGTTAAAGGTCAAAAAGAGTTATAGGAAAGAAGATATTGAGAAAGTAGCCAATAAATTATATAAGTTGGTAGAAGAAAAGGCCAAGATACTAAGGAAAGCCTTAAGTATAGCCAATAAAGAAATCAACGAACTTAATGAGGTCATTAAAAAATTGGGACTAAATGGTGATATTCTTGATATTCTATATATACATTTAAATGATAGGGACGTTTATTGTCATATACGGTTACCGATAAATGTGGAAGATAGGAGAAAATACGTTAGTGGTAAAGAAGTGTCCATTGACTATTCTGTAACTGTACCCTTTATAACTGAGCCAGAAAAGAAAATAGAGAGGAAAGGAAGTATTAACATATACTATACCGTAAATAATGTGGCAGGGGTTAAACTACTTGTGCGGGACATATTTAGACGATACAGGAGAAATAATGATTGAAGAACCAACTAGGAGCCAACTAAAAGTTATATCAATGAAAATCACGTGGAGCCAATTATTTATGTTGGACCTAGTAAAAGCCCTGTTTGGTCTTAGGAGCAGAAGTGAGGCCATTAGGTTCGCATTAATAGTTAGTTATGAAAAAATATTTGGCAAAGAGTACCGTAAGGTTTTTGATGAATTGAAGCGTTCTATCCACAATTATTATGAGGTTAGAAAACTATATGACCAAGTAATAGGTGATTATCATGGTTGAGGCTTTAACTGAAAAATATAGGCCCAAGAGGCTAGAAGAACTAATTGGTCAAGAAAGAGTAAAAGAGGTCCTATCTGAATTTATAAAACTCTACAAGGAAGGCAAGAAGAAGGTATTACCGCATTTCCTCTTCGCAGGACCTGCTGGTACTGGTAAAACTACTACAGCATATATTTTGTCCTACGAACTCAATATACCATTAATTGAATTAAATGCCAGTGACGAGAGAGGAATTGATGTTATTAGACAAAAGGTCAAAAGATTAGCAACTAGCCGTGGTAAAAGAATAATATTGCTTGACGAAGCTGATGCTATGACGCCAGATGCACAACAAGCCCTAAGAAGAATTATGGAAAGAGCCGAAATAATAGGTAGAAAAACGGATGGGGAAACAATGATTGTTTTCATACTTACAGCCAATTTCCCGTGGAAAATCATTGATCCCATAAAGTCTAGGTGCGTGATACTACCATTTTCACCGTTACCAGTTAAAGATATTGTTAAAATACTTGCCAAGATAGCCATAATGGAAGGAGTAACAATAGAGACCGAGGAAGATAAGAGACAATTAGTGGAGGCCTTGACTAGAATAGTTGAAATTAGCGGGGGCGATATGAGGAAAGCGCTGAAATATCTTGAAACAGTTCTTAGTACTACAAAGAAAATAAATGTTGAAGCCGTAAAAGGTATTGTTTCTCCAGAAATAGTTGATGAAGCCGTTAACCTTGCCTTATCTGGGGACATTGTTGCGGCCATAAGGACCATTGAGGATGCCTTGGCTATGAATAAGTTATCACCAGAAGAAGCCCTATATAGGTTCTACAAAGTAGCCCTCAACTTTAGTGATAAGAAACTAATGACTAAGGCACTAATAGAACTTAGAAGAGTAGAGGAAGCCATTAGACTGGGAGGCAATCCGTTAATACAGTTTGCAGGATATTTATCAACAATATGGTACGTTAGCATGGCTAGGGGTAAGTAATGGTCCGAGCCAATTTACACAACTGTAATAAAAAACTTAAAAAGATATTGGAAAAATACTCTGTACCCTACATAGAGCGAGATAACCAAATATTTTTTACCGTTTCTCCATCTCTTAGAAAACGCATTTGGAAAGAACTTGTTAAGGAATGCTTGGGTGTGTTCCATGAAGAAATACATTAGTCCACACTCTATTGCTCTCTACAATAAGTGTCCTAGAATGTTTTATTATTATATACATGAATATAAATCATTGCCTCCTCCAGAGTATTATAAGCCACCACTAGAATTTGGGACACTTATTCATAAAATAATTGCTAAGTACTACGAATTAATACCGGACACACTAGTGCCTACTGAGATTTTAATACACCTAAAGAAGGCTTTTAATGAATTGTGGAATGTTAAGTATGAGCCTTTCCGTGAGCGTGTAGAAAAACAGTTAATGAATTTTGTAAAGTTTGAGAAACAAAGACTATCTTGGCACTTCAATGCTAAGCCAGTTGCGGTTGAAAAAGAGTTTGTTAAGGGACGAGTACATGGTATTGTTGATGCACTGTTTCGTAAAGGTGACGACTTAGTAGTTGTGGACTGGAAAACGGGTTATGTAACGGCTGCCTATAATGATGATATTAATGTACAATTAAATGTTTATATGTGGCTAACAGGCGCCAAGGAAGCCTATGTTGTTTACCTAGAATATGGTTACTGGGAAAAAATTGAGAAAATCAATATAGAAGAAATAATAAAAATGATTCTTAGCGACAATACTTATGCGCCACTGCGTGGTCCACAATGTGATACTTGTCCTTACCAATTTATTTGTATGACCAAGGACCCATTTAATTATTCCGTATATGGTGAAGAGATATGAGTATAGAAAACAAGGATCAAGATATGTTTGTTAGACTTTTTTATAAAAATAACAAAATATACCTAGTTGTTACAATGGATGAAAGGGATTTCATAGAGGCCCTAGGCTTACATAATTCAATGATGGAAGATATTAATAAGTCCTCTGACCAAATATTAGAAGTGTCCAATAAGATCCACAAGGTTCTAATTGATGAATTAGCCAAGTATAACCTAGATAATCCGGTAACGTACTATGTTGTTCTAAACAACTTGATTGCAAACAACATGTTGATAATAACTACTCAGTTTAATAAGGACCAAGTAATTAATGACTCGGACCTAATTAAAGTATTTAAGCACTGGATATTTGCAACTATAAGGTACTTGTTGAATTTACTTTCTGTAGCCGTTGAAAGATATAGGGGTAAGACTCTTAAACAAATATCAAAGGAATTGGGTATTAATATAAAGGAAATTACTGATAGAAGAGGTGAGTATTTTATATGACCGAGGACATTTATAAGAGCAAGTCTATGGAACAACTTGAATTGTGGCTACGTACTTGGTCACCCTATGTTAAGAAGTGTTGCCTAGTATATGGACCAATAGGCGTTGGTAAAACATTTACTATACACTATGTTGCCGAGAACCTTGGGTTTAAGGTAATTGATGCAGAAGATATTGAGTTTGATTACGAACAATTAGTCATAATATCTAGGAGCCCCAGAACAATTACCGGAGAGAAAAAACTCCTCTGGTTCGATAGGCCTTATAGGTACTTGAACGGCAAAAAACTTAGGAAAATAATTCACAACACAAGGGTTCCAATAGTTCTTGAGGACGAAGATAAAAAATATTACCAGTACCTAGGATGTGCTGAGATAAGAGTATTTCCGCCACCAAGGGCTTGGATAGCAAAGTATTTGAGAAAACATAGTATTGTTAAGCCAAACTATTCCGCTGTTAGCGATGATGTTAGGCAATCAATGCTCCTAGCACTGGGCTCGAGTGGCTATGAGACCACGGACTGGGTCAATGTCGTTAAAGAATTCTTTACCAGAGGAAAGGGTGCAGAATATTTTGAAAAAACACATTTACCAGCACTATTGGATACTGGACTGGTGGCCTTTTATGGTAAAAAGTTTTTAGAATTCATGGAACGCCTAGTTGTTGCCGACATAATATCTGATCACCCTGGTTTCGGTAAGGTATTAGAAGGAATAAGGCCCCAGTTTAGAGTTAAGGATGTTATAATGTATTATTATGAGAAAAGAAAAGAGAGCGAAAAACTAGAAAAGGAGTAAATATTTTACTATAAAACAATTAGTTTGGGTGATAAAGGTGCGAAAACTGAGGAAAAAGAAAACTGTTTCCTTGAAAAGGAAAGTATATGTATATAATGTCCGTGAAGGCTACTTGAAGAAAGCCCTTAAACTGGCCTACGAGTACTCCAATCCTCTGGGCGAATATGAAGTAATTCTCCATCACCCAAACATGGAAATAAAGCTTTACACCGACGAGCCCAGAGTCTTTGATAAAGTTGCCAATCTTTCCTATATAGGTCTAGGTTAGGTGTAGGTATTGAGTAAGAAACTGGAGCCCAAAAAGGATTCCGCCGAGTTTTATGAGATAACACTTAATAGGGCTAAAATTAATAAAATTGAACCAACACCCAAAAAGAATAGTGTAATTATATATTATAATAATGTGCCAATTATTTTTAGTAAAAGGGCCTTTGCTCATTTATTGAGACATGTTAATTTACCAGTTCTCCAGACAAAGAAAATCTATAAGGAAACTCCAGAGCCTATTATTAATCAAATACTAAAGTATCTTGAAGGCGCCAAATTAAAGGTTGGCATAGTTAAGAAAGGAGATAAGTTTTATGCGTATAGAGTAACCACGACTCGTTACACTTCTATTCCGCATCGTGTACTGTTTGAATTTATAGATAAAATAAATAGTAATTATAAAATAAAAGTCTATGAGAAACAACCCATAAAGTTTACTCGTAGGTTCGGCTTCTTTTATGTCCTAGGATACGGGAATATTGGTAAAGAAAAAATCAAGTATGGCATATTGATTACAAACTCTAACATCGGCAATAAGGCAATACATATAACACCCATTGCTAGGTTCAGTGATGGTGGATTCATTTTCTTAGACGAAACCGTGGCTATTCCTGCTAAACATGTTGGCGACGTTAACCAACTATTACAGCGTGTTGGTGAAAAGTATCGTGAAGCCGTCAATAAGTTGCAAAGTAACCATAGAAACATATTTAAGAAATTGAATACCAAGTTAAACAAGCCCATAACTCAGAAGGAAATAAACGAGTTCCTAAAATATATTGAAAGGAAGTTTGCCAAGAAGTATCATAACTGGATACGTAATGTACTATATAAGAACATAGAAGAATATGGACCAACTGAATTAGCCTTAGTAAGAACTCTAGCCTTCTTTGCAAATGTTACTTATAAGAAACCAAGTGTGCAAAAAGAGTTTGCGGACCTATTGCGTGATGTTATTAACTCTCCTCGCCTCTTCTTTTCCTAAATTTGGTTAGTTGAAAGTTTTTGACGGAAAGTAAAAAACTTTTTAAATCCTACCACAAATATTTTCTTAGTGAGGAGGGATCCTGAATGAGAGCCAAGTCCATAGTCCAAAAAACTTATCTCCCAGTTGTTTTTTATGCTAACCAATATAAAGTAGGCTCTTCTTCCGTCGTTGTTCCCCAGAAAGTTTTTGACCACATCAAGAACTTGCTAAGAATTCACCACAAAATAGATTGCGACAAATTACTTGTATGGGTAAATGTCCACACCCTTGATAAGAAAAGGGTACTATTCATTGTTAGACCCCTCGATGACATTGAGTCCGTATATCCAATCTATTTGCCCAGCCTTGTTATAAAACACTATATGGGTGAAAACTGATGGTCTCAAAGCGTGTAATGGAAGCCTGGGAACTATATCAACAAGGTCTTTCTACAAAAGAAATTGCCGAGAAAATGGGCATCACTCCTGGTGCCGTAAGAAAATACATAGTTATTGCCAGAAAAGAACTTGGCATACAGAAAGAACCAAAGAAAACTGGTAAAAAAGTTGCCAAACAACCTAAGGTAGATAAGGAAATCGCTAAGATTAAAGAAGAAATCCAATCATTGTGGAGAGAGATAAATTACCTATTTTCGATTTTGACACCAATACAGGAAGAGATGCAAAGACTTAATGATTGTATTGAAAGAATAAAGAGGCTAGAAGGAAGAGTTAATAGTCTTGAAAAGAGAATTGAGAGCCTAAATAGACCGATTAGTGTGCCAAGAACAATTAGTATTTCTGATCAAATAAGGAAATTGGCCGATGATTATAAGAAGTTACTAGAAATCGCTAAAAAGTATTATGAAATCAATGAATTGCTAGGCAATATTGAACAAGGTCAATTTACCAAAGAATCTGGTTACTGGGCTAGAAAAAGTTACATTGGTTATTACGCTAAGTTTAGTCGATTCTATGCGGTGGCCCATGTGACCCATTACAGTGATTGGTGGAGAGGTAATAAAGAACTGAAAGAGTGGTGCATAGTTAGGTTAATTGGAAGAAAAATACTTAGCCGCGAAGAATTAATTGCTAAGTATTCTACAATTAGGGACCAATTATTGAGTGCCATAGAAAAGTTACCAGAACTCATTGAAAAGAGGTTACCACTATATCCAGAAAATGCCGAGAAAGTGGAAAAACTATATAACGAACTAATTGAACTCATAAAAGGAAAAGGCAAGAATCAATGAAGCCGACTAAATTAAATTTGAAATGTATGAATGAGACTTGGGAAACATTATATAATGAATGTAAAAATTGGTGAAACCCATGACTACCCAAACTCAAGATAAGAACTCCCAGATTAAAATAGTTGAGTTTTTTGATGCTGGGGGAAGCCCTCTACGAAGCGTCATTGAAAAATGGGCAAGGGAAAATAATATAGAGACTATCGAAATAAAAGGACTTTGTAAAGATCCGGAAAACAAGTTAAGGGAATACATTGTAGAACAAGCTAAAAAATTGAATGCAGAAGCCGTAATAGTGTTACAGTATGACGAACCATATCCATTTGCATCATCAACGGAAATATGTTATCATATTATCTTTTTTGACCAGTATGGGTTAATTCTAGGAATACAAGAAATACTATGCTAAATATTATGCTGGTGAAACCCATGACTCAAGCCCCAAACAAAACCCAAGTCATATATGTTGAACCAAGAATTTTTTTAAAGAATGAGGATAGAACATATTACAATCCTGAGTTAATCATTGTGAAGGATGAGAAACTGAAATTAACATTAATTAATTGCGATGGTACTCCTTATCGAGAAGACCATATTATACGGGGTGAAAATGTGGAAATTAAAACGGTGAACGAAATACGGAATAACTATTGTGTATTAAGGACGATTGAAATTGAACCTTGGCACAGTGATGAGCCGGCATTGGCTGGTAGAATAGTACGAATTTTTGGCAATAGACAGGAGACGGTATGGTTACAAACTTACTTGTATTATAGAGGAAAGTGGTACGTATTCACATATTTTAAATAAAGTTACTCAAAGGTGAAACCCAGTGAATGGACAAATACATTACCTTGATTTGTTTCAATTATATAGGTTCAGCAACCGTTCCAACGTTTTTCTAATAGAAACCGATGATCCTAAAAGATTAGCTGAGTTCCTTGGGTTCATAAAGACCAAGTTTTCTGATTATAAAAACATTTATCACATCAATATTCAATTAAGGGAACTTACAGTAATTAAGGGCCAACACATACAGCCACAAGAAATAAGGAAAGTTGCAAGAATAGATCCAACTATTGCGGTGTATTCATGGGTAATAACTAAAGAACATGCCAGGAGCTTGTTGGATTTGCTTGTTGCCTTGAGCCACGACGAAGAAATGTATTTCCCAAGATCCGCTAGGCTTGGCTCGATGGTTAAGTTACCGTCCACTATTGTAGTATTTACTCACAGCCTAAGCTTTTTCCCAGAAAATGTTAGGAAATTGTTTGCCGAAATAAGTATTCCGCCAAGTAATGAGAAAGAAAGGAAAGTAATTATTGATGAAACCATAAAGTTGGCCAAAATGAAGGGTCTAAAAGTATCTCTGAGGAAAGAAGCCTATATTGCCAGTGCTGGACTAAATCTTCACGAAATAGAAACGGCCCTGCTAGAGTCAATAAAGACCCGTCAAGTGGTTGACGCTGAGACTTTTAGAGTATTTAAAGTTAATATGCTTAAACGATATGGTTTAGAATACATTGAGCCAAAATATGGTTTTGAAGCTGTTGGTGGCTATGGTTACTTGAAAGACTTCCTGAAGAAACGGATAATCCTATTCTATAGGTATCCCAACTTAATCAAGAAATATGGACTGCGTCCGCCTAGAGGCATCTTACTCTTTGGTCCTCCCGGTACTGGTAAGTCATGGTTAGCAAAGGCTCTGGCTAGAGAAATGAGGTTACCTATGGTCAGTCTTAATGCGGCTGATTTACTTAGGGGTATTGTCGGTGAAAGTGAACAAAGAGCTAGGAAGATTACTCGCCTATTAGAGTCTATGGCACCCATTGTTGTATTTATTGATGAAGCGGATCAACTGTTCCAGAGCCGTGGACAAGTAATGTCCACCGACTCTGGTGTATTTAGGAGAGTGCAGAACATCTTATTAGAATGGCTAGGTGATGAAGAGAGGAAAAGCTTTATTGTGATGGCAACCAATTATTTGGAACAATTTGACTTTGCCAGTGTTAGAGCCGGCAGAATAGACTATGCTATACCAGTGATGTTTCCAGACTATGAGGCGAGAAAAGAGATTGTAAAACTACATACCGAGGTACTAACTAAGCCTATGGTCAAGATAGAGGTTGATTACAAAATTGTTGCTGAGAAAACTATTGGCTTTACTGGCGCTGAGTTACGGCAACTATGTGAAACGGCCAAGATATTGGCAGCCACTAGTAATTCGGATAAAATTACTACCGAGCATTTTATGGAGGCAATGGGTTCCTTCAATATAGATATTGAGGAAAGAAAACAACTAGTTGAACAATACGAACGCCAAGCCAAGGCTATAAAGACTGTAATAATACCTAGGGACATTTTAGAAATCTCAATGAGTGTGCTAAATGAAAAACCCAAATCCCAGGATGTTTTTTCCCGTGTATCTTTTTGAATTAGGTGAATAGGCATGAAGAACCTATACCTAAAAATAAAACCCCCAAATCAAAACACATGGGAGTTTTTTAAAGAGTTCCTCAGAGTATATGCTCCGCAAGTCAAAATATTACAGGTCGAAGATACCTACCACATATTAGTGAGGAACCCTACAAGTACCTTTGTGGAAAGGTTCAAAGAAATAGCCAAGGACCTCAATATAGCCATACTATCTGAGGACTGGCAAGTAGTTGAACAAAAACATACGCCGATAACTAAGTGGTTAAAGAATGAAGAGAACCTAGTATTCATTACCGAGACCTTGGCCCTAGATGCCAATACTTGTGATTTATTCAGAGTATATAGGAAAGAGGGTAAACTATATAAGAGGTGGATAATAAAGTTGGACGAAATAAAAATATTGTACAAGTATCTAATCAAGGAAGGTCACTTATATGATTTGAAGAAACTTGCCGAAATAATATATAGGAAAGAAAAACTATTGGCAGCTAGGCACTCTAAGAAAACGATTGCCGACATGCTTGGAAGAGTTAGGGCACTGATAAGGGCCTACAAAGAGGGAAGACTTAGTGGAGTAAAGTGTGTTGAAAAAATATTTAAGAAAAAATAAGTGCCAATGAAATGGTGATAATATGAGCCACTATGCGATAGCTAAGGTCCACATAACTAATCCCAAAAAAGATACTTTTTTAAGAGCCCTCAATATCTTAGCCGAAAAACTCGGTGGCAAAGTAGCCGAAAACGTTGTAATACGTGGCTGGGGTTTCCAAAAAGAGTGCGACTATGCCATTTTGATGAAATTACCATACGGTAATGGTTATGGCATAGAATTGACCAATAATGGTATCAAGGTACATGTTGATGACCACGGAGCCCCATTGACGGCCCAACAATTCGCAGAAGAATTAATGAAGACATACACCAGTTTAGCTATCCAAGAAGCTCTGGAACAACTAGGTTATAGTGTACAAAAGCAAGAGGAAAAAGAACAAGTAATAATCTATGCCTACGAGGGGTGGTAATAGGTGAACATTTATTCAGAATGGGAATCAAGGATAAAGAAAGCGACAGCCTACTTGGATGAAATGAATAAATTGCTACAAGAAATCAAGAAAAGAGACTTGTTCTGCAAAGATCCCAAGAACTGGACAGATAATGACTGGGACATTGTTCAAAGATTTGTGCTAAAGCTGAGATTTGCATTAAAAACGCTACATGATATTGACCGCGACCTAGAGAGGTGGTAAAATGAAAGAGATCCGTATAGTTATAGATAAAAATGGTAGAATATCTATTGACTTTGACGGTTTTATTGGTAAACAATGTTTCAAGGAACGAGAAAAGCTCCAAGAACTATTGAA
>JAMOPC010000035.1 GCA_027064845.1 Desulfurococcales archaeon
AGAATGGGCTCGTATACATAAATATCTTTGGTCCCTTGTAGCTTCTCATAAGTATATCTGGCAAGATCGAGCATGTTAATAGCTTGTTCATAGTACCCGTCAAAACCATAGTATTTAACCATAGCCCATACAGAAGCAACCGGTCCTCCTGGCCTTGTTCCGAGCAAGCCACAGTATTTTCCATATAATGTATAGCTTGCATCAAAACATATATTCTCTAAATCATTCTTATCCTTGTAAAGTATCATTCCAGATGGTATAGGAGTTAAACCATTCTTATGGAAATCTATACTAATACTTGAGACTCCTTCATAAAACCTAAGATCTTGTTTTATTCTCCCAGCTTTGTAGAGGAAAGGAATTAAGAGCCCACCATAAGCAGCGTCCACGTGCAAATATGTGTCATATTCGACGGATATTTTTGCAACTTCCTTTAAGGGATCAATTATTCCTAGTTCAGTAGTCCCAGCTGTCACTATTATGATGCATGGTTCATATTTCCTAACATAGTTTTCTAACACACAAGGATCTATTGGTGAATTATTTGTTGGTATAGTGACTAATTTTAACCCTAATATTCGTGAAGCTTTAACAATAGATACATGGACAGTATCTGGGGCTAACACAACTCTATTTTTACAACTACTTTTTATCATAGCAGAAATTATTGATAGAAAATTAGATTCTGTACCGCCGCTAGTTATGTATCCATATAATTTGGTTTCCCCATACCATTTACTAATCTCCAATAATATTTCTTCTTCCATCTTCTTCAATGTCGAGAAAATGAATGGGTCACCATAATTTGTATGCATAAACAAATTATATGCATAAACAGCTAGTGCATGTGGATAAGTTGTCATGGAACCAAGGATTTTTCCTTCAAAATGCTTTGGTGTTTTCTCGTAAAACTTCAATAACTCAGAGATGATCTTGGATATTTTCTTATTCAATGATAATCACTTCCACGAGGCTATTAATCATAATTGCTCTACAATAGTAATACCTAAGGAAAAGTATTACTATATGCAGTAAATAAAGAAAATATCTTAATAAAAACAGGTCTTAGTATTACTTCAGGAATTTTTCTTCATATTCCTTCAAGTATTTCACACTGGAATTCACATCTATAAATAAGCTACGTGCTTTTTTCACATCTTCTACGGTAACCTTGCTTCTTCCATTGTTCATAGCTATTATTCTCGCTGGTTCCATTAATTGTACGGCGTATCTTAGGCTTGTCTCAACACCTATTTTAACCAGTTCTTCGAGGGCCTCGTCTGTGATTTCTATTTCCTCCTCAGAGGCTCTGATCTTTATTATTTCTCTTATTTCCTCAGCATTGTATGGTCTAGTAGGTATTATCAAGAGCCTGTCAAGCAAGTCTAGGGGCATGCCATGAGGCGATTCTATATCTGTACCTCTTATCCTGGCTATTCCTCTATTTGTAGCCAATATAATAATTGGTGATAACTCGCTCTCCATTGCTCGGGATAAGAAACTGAAAGCCTCGATATCAAGCATGTGTGCATCATCTATGAATAATACACCTGGAACCATTTCAGCTTTCTTATCCTCTATCCATTTTCTTACCATTTCATCTACTTCTCTACGTACTTCGGGAGGAATTTCTCTTTCAATACCTATAGTGAAGAAGCTTATGAGTGCACGTTGACTAGCAATGTATAAGTCTAGATCATGTAGCGTGAATGTTCTAACGATTTCTTTTTCTTTCTTAACAGGTCCTTTTGGTATTTCGACAATTCTATGAGTTTCTATGTCATAATACCTGGCTTTTTCTATACCTTTTGCTTTACCGATTCTATGTACTCTTCCTGTTTCAGCGTCTATCCATATAACGTCTCCTCTACGGATGCCTAGTTCTAGTATCTGGTGAGTAATTTCTTCGCCAACAGTTAATGTTACTTCATCATCTCTAGTTGCGAGTGTTATTCTTGCTTCCTTGGGAATAGTCATATAAGGTACTAGTGGGTGCCTAGCTCTCCTAATCTTAAGTTCCTTAACAACACCCTCGTAAACAAGTCTTTTTTCACGAACTCTTACACCAAGTGCTCTTCGCAAAGCCTCTGTAAGGATCTCTGTCTTCTTTTTCTCGCTACTATATATTTCGGAACCACTCATTGCAACAAAAGGAGTATCCTCGCCCAATTCACGTGCAATAGCAATCGCTATAGCTGTCTTACCTGTTCCTGGAGGACCAACGAGTAATACTCCTCTACCAGCTATGCGTCCTTCTCTAATCATATTTACGACTATTCCAGCTGCTTCACGAGCCTCTAATTGACCGACAAGACCATCTGCTTTAAATATGGCTTTACCGTTTTCATCAAGCCCCAAGCCTCTAATATGGCTATGTGCCCCGATACGTTTTGGCCGAGGCTTTTCTATCTTTATCTCGATACCCATTATGCTCACCTAATTGATTATTAAATAAAACTGTTTTAATAATAGGAACACTTATTTCATATATAGTCTATTTGATAAAGGGTTTAAATCAGACGCCGCTGAAGTCCTCATAGACCCCAGCCCCTAAGGTCTCGGCGGTACAACCAAGTCATCATATTGTTCTCAAGATATGGTTATATTAACAGGATAAATATTTTTATTTAATAGAACGTGATTCAAACCAATTAAAGGCATCTATGGTGAAAAATAAATGAATAATAAGGAAAACGAGTTACGAAGACTACTACTGGAAAAACTAGGATTAATCAATAAAAAGATTAGCGAGAAAGCACGAGAAAACCCAGCTTACACATCCATTTTGAACGATTTATCAGAAACAATCAATAAGATAAAATTATCGAAAACAATGCCTATAATTTCAAGAAAACAAATAGATTTCTACATGTTATTAATGAATAAAATAAATGAAATGATTCTATTACTTGAAGATGAGAATATTTCTCCCGAAGACCTTATTTCCTCATATAAAGATATCAAAAGTTTGATCGATAGTTACCTTGACTTTATAAGGAAAGAAGCATTAAAGAACAAAATATTAATGTCCCTCCCAGTCATATTCGCATTTTTAGTTTATTTAACAAATACATTTTCACTTCAGCAAATACAACAAATAAATCCCTTAAATGTAGCAACCTTAATTATTGGAGGAATAGCTGTAGCCTTTTTATTCATAAGAATGGATCTTTCGTATATTTTCTTAATGCTTTCAGCAATTATAGGTCTAGTACAGCTTTCCCTACATAAAACAATTACTGAAAACGACATATATACTGGCTTAATATATGTACTCGTATTCATAACGGCAACCACATATCTCCATACAATAAGAACCGTTAAATCAAAAGAATACTTATCCAAAGTCAAAGAACTAGCATCAAACATCGAAAAAATATCAATAATGAAAGAACAAAGAGTTGAAAAAGTAGAAACAATTGAGGAAGAGAATAAACTATATGAGAAAGCACTAGAACTCTACAAGAAGACCTATGGTTCTAATGCTGAAAAACTACTTAACTACACAATCAATATAATGGTCATGCATGGTCTCAAACGAAAAGAAGCTTTAGAAAAAATACTTAGAAATATACAAACATAGTCATTGTAAGGATTAAATTAATAACTAGTTAACCCAAAAATTTATGTGTAAGATATATCAAGAATATAAAAAGCATTAACCAGTTTTCAGAGGTGCTTAACTGTGTCAAAATCAACAACTGGGAAATCAAAAGAATTAAAAATTGTAACAAGACATGTGATCACAGTACAAGATATCGAAAAAGATCCCAGAAAAATTAAATTACTATATATAATCTCTGAAATAGGAGGAATAAGTGAGAAAGCACTACAGTATCTTCTTTACTATATGAAGGAGGAAGGATATGATCTCGGATACAATTTCGTTATGTTAGGACAATTCCCATCAAGCAAAGAAATCCTCAACGATACATTAGCACTCAGATACGTAGGGTTACTAGAGACTAATCCCAGGAAAAAACTCGTAGTCACAAGCTTAGGTAAAGAATTCCTAGAAAAACATGCCGACAAGATACCCGAGGAAGAAAAAGAAAAGATCAAAAAACTAATTGAAGAATTAAGGATAAAAATAGCACCTATAGATGCCGAAGTAGAGCTTCGAGCACGTCCAAGGAGAAGAAGGAGAAGATTATTTTAATACAATTTATTCATTGTCCTAATAGATGATATAATATAGTTGTATTATATTGATGTTGATATTTGGAATCTACGAGTTTCTTTTTCTTTCTTACCTATTGTTAAGATCGGGTTGAGTTTGCCTTCTTCTGCAAGTTTCTTAATATGCTCACTAAACTTGGAAGTATGCTCAATATCTAGTTCGAGTAATTGATAGAATATTATGCGTAGTTTACTCCATAGTTCTACTAGCATTTCTCTCGGCATATGTGATATAACCATTGGTTCTTTTAACCATTGATCAAATGCTTCAATCGTCCTCATCATATGTTGAAAAGCTTGCCTTGACAATAAGATTAACGCTAATCTATCGAGATTCTCATAGTTTTCTTCAGCTTTCTTAAAACTCTCTTTTACCTCTTCTTGTCTTTTCACCCAAGCTTCCAGATTTAAGAAATATGAATCCATACCTATTATGCACCTTAGCTAATTTGATAAACTATGAAACTAGAATGTTTTTATCCTCTAAATATCTTTACCTAATGAGAGTTATTATGGAAAAATCGTATTAGAATAGGTTATTCTTCTTGAGATAGATTATATGGTTTGCCCTCGTACACTATATATTCCGGGAGCTTGTCTTTCCACTTTGCTAGGAATTCTTTATCGCTTTTTTCCTTTCTCTTATTATCTTTTAAAAGATATACTATACCGTTTCTTATTGGATACCATCGTTTACAGTTCTCACAGTATAGAACACCTGTTTTTATACCTATGCGGAGACATTTATCGCATGGATATTGTTCTCCAGGTTTTATCGTTTTACCTAGATATGCACAATAATTTCTACATAGGGGGAACTCTAATCCACTCGTGTCAACATCTTCCTCAACAACTTCTAAAGGTATTATCTTAAGAGGAAAGTTTTTACAATGTGGACATCTTATAAAATCTATACCCCAGTATCGCATCAACTTGATTTTAACACCTCTTCTGCAATATTTCTAACTGTGTCAAGGAGTTCTTTTGCTTTTTCCTCAGTCTTAGCTTCAAGCATTATTCTTAGAAGAGGCTCAGTACCGCTTGGTCTCACTAATAACCAGAAATCATTGCTTATAACCTTTACTCCATCTATAGTGATCTGTCTGTATCCCTTGAAGTATTCTTTCACTTTTTCAACCACTTTTAATGCCTTGTCCCTGCTCATCGGGATCTTTGTCTTAATTAAGTAGTATTGAGGTAGCTCGTCATATAGTTCTGATAGCTTCTTGTTTTCACTGGCTAGGAGCTCTAGCATTAATGCCAGCGTCATACCTCCATCTCTTACTAATTGGTGTGGTGGATACATGAATCCACCGTTTTCCTCAAAACCACATAATGCATCCTTATTCCTCTCCATAGTCCATGATATATCAACGCTTCCAACTTTTAGCCAAACAACCTCTATTCCTAATGGTCTGAGCACGTCTTCTATAACGGTGCTAGATGATACAGCTGTATATACCTTCTTCGGGAACTCTGGGTGTTTGATTGCTAAGTATTTAGCTAGTAGAGCTGCCGTACGATCACCCCATTGGACTCTGCCTTTATCATCTATGAAGATAGCACGGTCAGCATCACCATCGTGAGCAACACCAAGATCAGCATTGATGCTTAGAACAGCTTTAGAAGTCTCAGTTAAATGCTCAGGAATAGGCTCAGGCTCTCTTCCTGGAAACATTGGGTCTAAGTGACCATTTACAGTATATACTTTTACACCAAGTTCTCTAGCTATACGAGGAGATGTTAGAGCGCCAACACTATTAGCTGGGTCGATTACTATTCTGAAGTTCTTTTTCCTTATAAGGTCTTTATCAACCTTGTCAATAACTGCTTTAACGTATATGTCATTAACGTATGGATACGGCTTAACATCGTGGATTAATGCGCTCCAATTAGCTCTTCTAAATCTCTGCTCGAAGAATATATCTTCTATTTTCCTCTCATCTTCCCTTGGAACCTCTATACCGTATGGACTAATGACTTTAATACCATTATATCTCGATGGGTTATGGCTTGCAGTAATCATTACTCCTCCATCAAAATCTTCTGTTTTAACAACGTACTGAAGAGCTGGTGTAGGTGTTAAACCAGCATCATAAACTTTAACTCCTGCTGATAAAAGACCGGCAACAACTGCTGATTTTACCATTTCACCTCCTGCCCTGACATCTCTGCCGATAAGAACCTTTGCTCCTTCACCAAAATATGTCCCAATAGCCATACCCAGTCTTAACGCTAGTTCGGGAGTTAATTCTTCATTTATAATGCCCCTAACACCATCTGTACCAAATAACTTACCCATAAACTCCCACCCATGCATCATTATTTTATTACAGACGATGCGTTTTCTAGGATATGATTATCGGTATTGATAATAATATCGATTTTCTATATTAGAGAGAACCATTATGTAGAACTGATCTCTACAAAAAGAAATTATATTTACTCTTCCTCGTACTCGGAATATTCTTCTTCTATTTCCTCAAGTATGTCTCTTACATCATTTTCTCCTTCTCTTAGCTTTAGTTTAACTTCGTATCCCTTATCAGATAGTAGCTGTGAAATCTCTACGGCAATGTCTCTAAGCTCGCTAAGCACGTCATCGACAGTCTCCTCTACATCTTCCCCAGCCTCAATAAGGTCTACGAGAACATCCCTCAACTCTTCTTCGGGTTCAAGCTCTATTATCGCTTCATCGCCGATAATTCTAATGATTAACGTTATAGGAATTGTCTTATGAGTTCCTCTAATAATGTTCTTACGCTTCCTCACTTCTAACTCGTGCTCCTTCAACAACTTCACTATTTCATCACGTATGCTCATATCCCACCACCCTTCTCCATGATAATGGGTTATACAACTATATTATAAAAAATTCCCTCAAAACAAAAAATAATGAATTAGACAATATTTAACACATCTATACCACTAAAGAAGAGGCTGAATAACGATTTGAACATAATGATACTCGCATCATCGAAAAAAGCATTAGATAAAACACATAAAATACTTAGATCAATAACTAAAAAAGAATCCGTTGAAAAAATAATAATTGTCGGTACTCAGGATATAATAAGAAAACTTGGCCAAGAACTGAGTAAGAAACCATTCTTTGATAAAAGGAAAGTATCATTGATAGTTTTTAAGGAAAATTACCCAGAGGAAAATGCGCTAAAAATAGTGATAAAACACGGACCGGATATAATTATAGATTGTGATTATAGTAACTCACTATATCACCTCAGGGAATTAGTAGACGCAGGGAGGAAAAAAGTACTTAAATGCGATTTGGAGCTGATCAAGGATTGGTTTATGTAGGAATACCTTTATGGATAGGGTCTTTCACAAATCATAGCATTGAAGAAATAAGTAAATTGCTCCTTGACAACAAAATAGATCTTGTAGAATTATCTATAGATTATCCATGGCCGCAAAAACAAGAAGAGCTTTTAAAAAAAGCCATTTCATCCTTTACCAATGATTTCAAAATAGCGATTCATGCACCTTGGAGAGACTTACCTCTAGCCTCACCATATGATAGTGTTAGAAGAGCCGTTGTTAATGAGTTACTTGAAATAATTGACAACATATATGAGGTTTATGGAGAAATAGAATACATTGTTTTTCATCCATTAACTATGCAAAGAATAGAATTATTCGATAACAGAAGAGATGCTATTAATGCATTGAGGAATAGCCTCATAGAAATAGCTACAAAATTACCTGAGAAAACATATTTACTAATAGAGAATTTAACGAGAGGATTTGGGTCAGAAATCTCAAACCTTGTCGAAGCACTTGATACTATTGAACAAAATAATGTTGGATTATGCCTAGACATAGGTCATTTGGCTAGTCGGTACATTAGAGAAATAGCTGAATCAAACATATATAGTGATTTCTATGACTATTTAAAAGATGTTTTAGGAATAATTGAAAAAACACTTGTACCAGTTATACATATACATGATGTAGATGATAAAGGTAGAGAACACCTAATAATAGGTGATGGGAGCCTTAGTTTTAAAACAATATATAAACTGGTCAGAGTACTTAAACCAAAATATATTGTATATGAAATGTTTAGATCGAGAAAAACAAAGATAAACATAAACGAGATTGCAAAAATTATCGGTGGACAAAAAAGTTGGGTAAAGGTATATCTAGTATAACAATAGGAATTGATGAAGCCGGTAGAGGCCCAGTTATAGGAGACTTATTACTTGTAATAATAGGGTTTAATACTAATGATTTATCACACTTAGAAACTATGGGTGTCAGAGATAGTAAAGAACTATCCCCTATTACTAGAAAGAAATTATTCAAAAAAATCTTAGAATATTCATTGATTATTTATACAGCGAGTATTTCACCAAGGACTATAGATAGGTTTAATATTAATAAAATAATTTATGAACAAATAGTACAAGGATTAACGATCTTATCTAAAATACTTAATCCATATAATAATATTAAGATCATAATTGATGAGATAAAAGGCTACGATAAAAAACTAAGAAATAAGATATACTCCATTTTCGCCAACAAAAATATAGATGTAATTATTGAACCTCATGCCGATAAAAACTATGTTGCTGTATCAGCAGCTAGTATTGTTGCTAAATACATCAGAGATGAGAATATCAGTGTATTAAAACACTTATATGGTGAAATGGGCTCTGGATATCCATCGGATCAAAAAACAATTAATTGGATCAAGCAAATATACGAGACATTAGAAGTCCCGCCACCATTTATTAGGCTAAGCTGGGCTACTTTGAAGAAAATAGCTCCTACATGGTACTCTGGGTCCAAGCATAAAACACATAAAACTATATTTGATTATCTCGGTAAAGGTGGTAGAGTAAATGGTAACAAACCTGCCAGCCGAAGCGAGGGCTAAATGGATCAAGGTAATGGAAGCTAAGACTATTGAAGAAAAGATAAGAGCACTAGAAGAATTCCTCTCAGCTGTCCCGAAGCATAAGGGAACAGCTAATCTCAGATTGTGGGCTACTAGAAGACTTGCTGAGCTAAGGGAAGAACTAGAAGAGCGACGTAGGAGAAGGAGCGGAAAAGGAGTTTCATTTTTCGTCGAGAAAGAAGGAGCTGCACAAATAGTTGTTGCAGGATTACCAAATTCGGGTAAAAGTACCCTCGTAAATAAATTAACCGGTGCTAGGACTAGAATAGCTGATTATCCTTTCACTACACAGAAGCCTATTCCAGGTATGCTTAAGTATGAAGACATTTACTTCCAACTAATAGATACCCCACCTATTCAGCCAGAGGGAGGTATTTGGAATAATAGAGTAATTGGATTAATAAGGAATAGTGATGCATTAATACTTGTATTAGACAATACAAGGAACCCTTTCGAAGAATTCCTTACTTTGAAAAACGAATTAGAAAAATCAGGTATTCTCTTATATAAACCGCGTGGACGAGTAGTTATTGAAAAGAATAGGGCAGGGAGACTTGGTGTAAGAGTTACTCTTATGGGAAAACTGCTTGATGGAACAGTAGATGATATTAGAAGATTAATGGAAAGCTATAGATTATATAATGTCCATGTGAAAATATATGGGGAAGTATCATTAGATGATGTTGAACAAGCAATTTTTGAGAGCAAAATATACAAGCCATGCATAGTCATTATTAATAAAGCTGACATAGATCCAAGCGAAGCAAGAAAACATGCCTACAAGATCCATGAAATAAGCAATAACACTCCAATACTCTTAGCATCTGCTAAATATGTTAAGGGCTTGGAAAAACTAGGCGAAATACTCTTTAAGACATTAGACCTCGTAAGAATATACACTAAACAACCAAATGGACCAGTAGCTGATAAACCATTAGTGCTTAAACGAGGAGCAACAATTTATGATGTAGCCAAATCAATACATAAAGATTTTGTGAAAAAATTCAAGTATGCTAAGATCTGGGGTCCTTCAGCTAAGTATCCTGGAGAAAAAGTAGGGTTAGACCATGTTGTTGAAGATGGAGATATAGTAGAGATCCATGTTAAAGGCTAAAATCATTAGCTTACATTCTCCTTATTCTCGGAATTATCAGCCTCAACATTCTTCTAGCATCATCTTTTTCAATCTTTATATTCTCAACATCAGCGTCTCGCGGCAATTTTATCGTTGTATGATATTTCTTGAACTTTATTTCTCTATAAGCACCCCATCTCTCAAAAGCTATTTCTTTCTTTAACGCGCATTCAATTATTAGCAAGTGATCCATTATGCTAAGAGTTAATGTCTCAAAATCAGCATATGGCAAATCTATTACAACCACGTACTTGTCTGGATAGCGCTCTATTGAGACAAGTGGTTCAAGGACACCATCAGCTGTCCACATGGGTTCTAATTCCCTAATTTCCTCCTCGAATTCATCGATTAACTCCCTTATACGCTTCCTTATTTTTTCAAACAACTCGTCAAAACTCATATCTATCACCCCCTACTGGTACATGAGGGGCATTTGCATTTCGTATTTCTTCTGCATTTCAGCCATTGTTTTCCTCGTTTGTTTCATTAATTCTCTGGTCTGGAGCTTGATTAGCTCTGCTTCTTCTAGTAATTTCTTTACATCTATATCAATATTGAGTATTTGTGACAGAATTGTTAACGCTACCGCAGCCGACTCGGGATCAGGGAGGTCTAGGAATGACTCAACAAATATTATTAAGTTGTTTATTCCTCTCCTACGAGCTTCTTTAAGAATTATTCCATAAGGTCCAACAATGAAACCTTCTTTCAACTCCTCTAAACCAAGCTTTGTGGCAAGATTTGCTGATTCCTTTGTGCTTGCTAACCAATATACTTTTGGCTTCTCTATTTGTAACCTATTTGGAACAGCTATTCCAGCCAGTGATATAATATGCTTTACACCTATTTCTCTTGAGTATTCAAGTATAGTATAAGATAGTGGATAAACCGCTTGAACAGGTATCGGTGACTCAGATAGTATTAACAAGTATTTCCGATCATTAGATAAGTAGATCTGTATAGGGCTCATGGGAGTTTTCTCATGTACAACAGCTACTGGTGGAAAATATGCAGGAGAATCTATTTCACCAACGAGTTTTAAATTCTTACTCATTACCAAGTACTTAGATGCAATAGAACCAACAAGACCAGCATCTGGAAGACCAAGAACAATGTATTCTGGAACAGGTTCTTCATAGGGATCGAAATACTCATGAATTAGCAGTCTCTCATAACTAATAGTTCTCCTAGGACGCCCGAGTTTTAACATGGAAGTACTTTCCATAAAACACACCCCTTACTATACTAGTTAATAATTATATCCGAACAATATTTTAAGAATTCAAAAGTGACGCTCTTTCGAAGAATAGAATCCTAATGATTCTCTAAAAGTTATTCTCAACTTATCTTTTTGTTGTTAGAGTATTTATTTCCCCGGGGCTCTGCTACCCCAGGGTTGTTCTTCATATTTATTCATGGGCATGACTATCTTCATTGCCCCGGGGACTATTTATAGTAATTATGTATCATAGTTATTCTATCTTTACCGCCATTAATGTGTACCGTGTTTTTCTGCCCATATTTTATATGCTTCTAACAGGTTCTTCTCAATGCTTGGCTTTCTACTCTTAATTACTTGTATAAAGTCCTCAGTAGTAATTGGTCTTAACACTTCTCCGTTGCCTTTTTCTAGGAATTCTTCTGCTAGGTTTGCTTGTGTCTCCTTTACTATTGAGTATATATCTGCAGAGCTATATCCTTCAGTCAGTTCAGCTAGTTTATCATAGTCTATATCTTCTATTTCATACGATTCCCTTAGCTTCTCAATATAGTGTTTGAATAACTGTTTTCTAACCCTCTTATCTGGTGGGGGTACGTAGATCCTTTTCTCGAATCTTCTAATAAACCCGATGTCTAGTTTCCATGGTTTATTAGTTGTGCCTACGACGAATACAAGGAGCTTGTTGTTTTCTTTTTCTTTTAATCCATCCATTTCCATCAGGAACTGGTTTCTTACTCTTTTCTCACCACCTACTTCCTCTCCATACTCTTGGAGTAGACCATCTACTTCATCAATGAATATAATGACTGGAGTTCCCCTACGAGCTATCTCCCGGGCTTTCTCGAATACTTTTGCAACGTTTTTCTCTGCTTCGCCTAGCCATTTGGACATTATTGTTGCAGGACTCACATTTATAAGTGCTGCATTTATTTCGTTTGCTAACGCGTAGGCTATAAGGGTTTTACCGCATCCAGGTGGACCAAATAAGAGGATTCCCTTAGGCCATCCGAGTGGATAGAACTTCGGGTTCTTAACTGGATATATTACGGCTCTTCTCAAAGCCCTTTTAACCTTCTCCATGTCCACTATGTCATCGAATCTTACCTTGCTCTCCCTCTTTTCAGGCATAATTACTTCTACTTCCTCTGCCCTTTGATTATTTCCATTGCCGCCAATTGATACCTTCTCGATGTGTTTCTTCAATAATTTTACTCTACTCTTATACCTCCTGATGAGCCCTCTATAGAAATCCGCCATTGAACTGTCTGGATATAATCTTAGATACTTTATGAATAGATCTATTGCTGCTTTGTAGTACTTTATAGCTGTTTCATAATCGCCTTTTTTGTCGGCAGCTACTGCTTTATGAGCATACTCTGTACCTTTCTCTATTAAGTAGTGCATGCTCATAAATATCCCTCATCCACTCTTTTAGCCCGGGAGATAGCCCGTTCGCGTTTAATGTTTTAGCTTTATTAATCCCTCTTCCTCTAGTTTCTTCAGAGCATCATAGACTATGTGTTTTGGTACCTTATACCTGGTGGCAAAGTCTCTTACTACGAATACTCCTCCATTCATTTTGATTTCTTCAATTATCCATTTCTTGACCAGAGGTAATGGTACCGGATTGTATTCTTTGACTTTTACAGTTACAGGGGTTGTTTCAGGCGGTAGTGGGGGCAAGATCTTTTGTTGTGTTTCACTCATTATTTTTGAAGCCTCATTCTCTACTTTGTTCTTAGTATATGATAATGCATTAAGTGCTGAAGACATGTTTGAAGATGTCATTATACTTGCGACTTTTCTCTCTACCTCGAGTAGCATTGTTGAGAGTTCTGGAGCTATCTTCTCTACCTCCGGCTTGAGAGCCTGTAGTTCTTGTATTACTTCCGGTAATTGTCTCATCGGTTCTTCTACAAGTGTTAATGTTTCTAACCTATACCTGACTCTCATTAGATCGTACTGTACTTTGTTAAACATTAGTATGAGGCTTTGAATATGTTCTATTTCGTTCATGAATATATCTTCATATTCTTTCTTTCCTTCACTAGCGAAGAGTTTAGCTCTCCTGCTGTGTTCCTCCCTCATAGACTTTAAGCTCTTCTTGGTTGCCTCAATAGAGTTTATCATTCTATCAAGTACAGCCATAGCGTCATAAATGCCCTTAGTTATCGGGTCCTTTGGCCTCCTAAATATTCCAAATAATCGTCCAAACCATCCCGGTTGCTTAATACCTATTGATGCAGACACTTATTCATCGCCTCTCATCATGAGTTAGGGGTGTAACCCATTGATTTAATCGGTCTTGAAAAATCTTTTTAAATTCGGGAATGGGTAGTATCTGAGAAATACCTTGGTATTCCCTAGCCCTCTAAAACAACTACTGGTAATGCTTGTGTTTCTTCAGGTGCTTCTTGCTTAGTGACTGATACACCTATGTCTACTGGTTTGTTCTCAAGAGCATCTATTCTTTCTAAGTGTTTCCTTACGCTCTCTTTTTCTAACTGTGCGTGTTCTAGGTGTTTCCTAATCTGATCAGCAGCTGCTTTGTATGCTTTATCAGGTATTTCTCCAGCCATGTAGCTTATCTTCAAGCTTGTCATAGCTTTCTCGAGTTCAACAATTATGTCTTCTAACTCATACTGTCTTTTCCTGAGCATTTCCTTTACCTTCTTAGCTTCTTCTCTAGCCTTCATTAATGCTTCATCGACTTTCTTCTTGAACAACTCATAAGAGTGTCTAGGCACTTCTTTCTTAGCGTAAAGGTCTTCGAGTGCTGCTGCGCGTTTCCTTAACCTCTCTAACCTGTTTTCGATCTTTTTGGCCTCGTATTCCCATTCAGGTACAAGTATAATGTCTCCTTCATCAAAGCTGAATCTATCAATGCTTATCTCCTTGAATTCAAAATCTCCCAAACTTATCTCTAGAGCTGTAACTTTTCCATCTGGATCGCTGTAGAAGCTGACGATGTATCCGACTCTTCTACCATACGGGTCATTAACTGGTTTACCCAAATAGTTTTCTATGGCTTCTACAGTTAATTCAGGCAAACTAATCCCCTCCTGCACATGGATATTCGTAGAATATATGGAGAAGCGGTTTAGTTAAAAGGAGAAAGGCTAATGAAAACACGTAGAAAAGAGATCAAAGAGTTATGGATCAGCAGCCTGGCACCTGGCATCCCCCGCCAATAGGCGGGGCTAACCACGCTTTCAACCCTCATCATGTACAGTTTTGATATAATGAGTCTTTCTCTTTATCAACCTATCTATTAGGGATATTTTTCTGGGTAAAAGGGGTGATAGTATGGGTTTAGAAGCACTTGTCCAAGCAGGCCAGGCTTTGACAAGTATTTTCTCAGGAATAAGTGGCATTGGTGCAATCCTAGTAATAGTAGGGCTTGGCATATTACTTGCTGTGGGTATAGGATTCGTAGCATATGTGCTTATACGGTTCTTAAAGACTCTGCCAAAAATGACTCCATGGGAATTCTTAAAGTTCATCATAGTCAGTGCAGTAGCATTAATCATAATAGGGATAATAATACCATAGAGGAAAAGAATAAAATAATGTGTTTTTATGTTATGGCTTCCTCGGAAACATCTTGAATCCTAAATACATAGGCTTTTCGAGTTCTTCTTCTATTTCCAGTAATCTATTATATTTCGCTGTTCTTTCACCACGTGCAGGTGCTCCTGTTTTAATTAAGCCCGCAGACAGCCCTACTGATATATCGGCGATGCTTGTATCTTCGGTTTCACCGCTTCTGTGACTAATTATTGTTCTATAATTATTCAGATGTGCTAATCTGACAACATCCATTGTTTCGGTCAAGGTGCCTATCTGGTTTACTTTAACCAATATAGCGTTACATGCACCTACTTCTATTCCCTTACTTAGTCTCTTCGGATTAGTTGTGAATAAGTCATCACCAACTATCAAGACTTTGTTGCCCAATCTCTTCGTTATTTCGGTGAATCCCTCGAAGTCTTCCTCGTATAATGGATCTTCTATACTTACAATTGGATAGTCATCCACGAGTTTTTCATATAACTCTATGAGTTCGTTACGGCTAAGTTCTTTACCTTCGACAATATATACTTTCTTCTCTTCGTTATAGAACTGAGAACTAGCAGCATCGATTGCTAGAGCAATTTCTTTTCCAGGCTCATATCCGCTAGACTTAATTGCTTCAACTAATAAGTCTAGAGCCTCTGTTATTTTCTCTATGGGAGGAGCATATCCTCCTTCATCACCCACGTTTATTGCTGATAAGCCATATTTATGTTTGAGAATCTTTTTCAGTTCTTGATAAACTTCCACGGCTGCTTTCATAGCTTCACTAAATGAACTAAACCCTGCTGGAACAATCATGAATTCTTGGAAATCTAGCTTATTACCAGCATGTACTCCTCCATTAATAATGTTAAGCATTGGTACTGGAAGAATATTTGCCTGTTTACCTCCTAGGTAATAATAGAACGGGACCTCCATTGTTGAAGCAGCTGCCTTAGCTACTGCAAGACTCGTTGCTATTATCGCGTTCCCTCCTAGTCTGCTTTTATTCTCTGTACCATCGATCTCTATCATCTTGTAATCTATTTCTCTCTGTCTCCTAGAATCCATTCCCTTCAAAGCAGGAGCAATTATCTTGTTCACATTCTCAACTGCTTTCCTAACACCTTTACCGTGAAAGTCTTTGCCGCCATCTCTTACCTCGACTGCTTCGTGTTTTCCGGTAGATGCGCCACTGGGAGCAGCTGCTATACCTACACCTAATCCCTCAGTTACTACCTTTACTTGTACAGTAGGGTTTCCACGTGAATCAATAATCATTCTAGCTCTTATGGCGCGGATTTTATATATCTCGTCTAATACTGTTGAATATATAGTGTATGTCATACTCCTACACCTTGTTAATGGTGTATGTGAAAATGAATAATATATACTTTAATGAATACGCATATTTGTCTGTTCTATTACTAATGTGTATTACCTGGTGTATATTCTCCTATGTATTTTATGGTAAGATAAAGAAAACTTGGCTCTATTTATTATTTCCAATCGCACTCTTATCGATCCCGATCATATATTATACTTTATATTCTTCCGAACAAGTAACATATGCTTCTTTGTCGCTTATAATTTATGGTTATTATGTTTACAAATTATTCTCATCCAGAATAAATAAGACAGATATTATATTAATACCAGTTGTATTATTCATAATAAACATGTATATAGCATTAACGAAGCCTGAAGGTGCGTGTCTACTTGCCCCGTAGAAGAAAACAAAAAGAAATAGCATGTCCAAGATGCGGAAGTAAAGAATATGAGGTAATCAAGCAATGGCAACTAGTCTCCCCTCTCCCGGATAAGTATGGAAGAATAACAATCACAGTTATGGGAGTTGTACAATGTAAAAAATGCGGACATAAATGGAAAACTGTACTAAGTAAGCTTAAAGTAGGTGGATCAGGCGTCGAGATCGAGGGTAAAAAAGGGAAAAAAGTTATTGGCGAAGAAAAAGAAGAACCCCGCAGAGTAAAAGAGATAGTTCTTGACTTGGATGAGCTAGACTTAGAAGAGGAGTAAAACTCAAATGAATATAGGTAAAATAAATAAACTAGAGATCATAAAAATACTTGTGATTATTTCTTTTTTACTAATCGCACTAAATATTAAATCAATATTGTTATACATAACAGGTTCCGACACACCTATAGCTGTAGTTAAAGGATATAGTATGTTTCCTCTCCTTCGTGAAGGCGACATAGTTTTTGCATATAAGCCTGCACCAAATGATATCCATGTAGGAGACATAATTATCTATAAAAGTATTGATGGAAAACTAATCATTCATAGAGTTATAAAAGTAGTCATTGAAGACAATAGGTATTATTACGTTACTAAGGGAGACAATAATCCTATACCAGACTACCCAGAGTTTAGAGGACCTGGTGTCCCATATGAGAGAGTAGAAGGCGTGGTTATAAAGATAAATAATGCCACATTCAAAATACCTTATCTGGGATATCTTTCTTTATGGTTCCATGGTGGGTGAATAATTTTCAATTATTTCTCTCACCCATTTCCCGGTAGATCTTAGTTTTCTAAGTTGTTTTAAGTACTCGTTCCAAGAAACACCTTCTTTTTCTCTCCAAACATGATACTTCTGCCTAAGGATCTCTACGGCTTGGTAATGATACTTACATAACCCGTTATAATACTCTTCCCTATTGCATAATAAACACTTCTTCTCAGGAGAAATGAGGCCAAGCCTATACGAAAGCAGTTTACCTATAATACTCTTCTTTTCCTCAAAAGAATTAATCAGCGACAAAAGTGTTTTCTTAGCATCTCTCACAACATCACTACGTTTTCTCTCACCTTTCCGGATTCTCTCCATTTCTTCTTCAAAATAACGAGTTAGTTCAACGCTAGTTATTTCGGGGAAATGCTCTATTAATACTTCTATAACGCCCAATCCGAGATTTGTTGCTTCTACTTTTCCCCCGACACTTCTTAGATATCCTCTCTTGAAAAGTAGTTCTATTATTCTTGCTCTAGTTGCTTCAGTTCCTATTCCTACGTTCTCCATCCATCTAAGTATTTTTATCCTAGTAATTTTTTCGGGTGGCTTACTATATGTTCTTCTAACCCTTACGCTATATATAGGCACTTCTTCTCCGAGCTTAAAGCTTGGGATCATTGTTTCACGTGGCTTACTAAATGGATAGTATTTAAGCCATCCAAGAAATAGTATCTTCTGGCCAGTTAATTGGAAAACAATATTCTTACCTGTTCCACTTATGGGTTTAAAAACAACGTTTCTATGAACTAATTCAGCCTTAGAAGCGAAAGCTGCCATAAACCTTCTCACAATTAAATCATATATTTTCCACTCATCTGGTTTTAAATTCACAGGCTTGACGCCTGTTGGATAAATAGCTGGATGTGCAGGATCGTCCTTGGGACCTTGAACTGGTTTGAGAACGCCTTTTGTTTCTTGAAACAATGTGTTTACTAATTGAGAATAATTAGGGATACTTTTGATCTTTTCAAGGATTCCTCTATAGTTAAGTGTTGGTGGTAGCTTCTGGCTATTTGTTCTCGGATAACTAATTAGTGCGTCTAGATAGAGCTTTTCTGCTATACTTTGTGTCTTATAAGGGCTGAACCCATATATTCTAGCAGCTTCCTCCTGGAGATCCCCTAGATTAAATGCTGGGGGTGGGTGTAAGTATACTTTCTTTTCCTCGTACTTAACTACTTTGAGATAACCAGCTTCTCTTATAGTTTTAGCTAACTCGCTTGCTTCGAGAAAAGTATTGATTGATTCACCCTTATATTCTGGATGATATTTTTCGTTATTCTTAACTATGTTAACAGATAACAAGTATGAAGGTATTGGTATGAATAAGTTTCTCTCAATTTCGTGTTCTACCACGTGTCTAAGCGTAGGTGTCTGAACCCTACCAGCGCTAAGAACAACTTTCTTACCTGAAACACTTTTGACAGAACTCATTAATGCTCTACTAATATTTATACCCCATATCCAGTCAAGCTCGTGACGACAAAGACCTGCCTCGATCATTTCCCAATCCAGTATAGTTAGGTTGTTAAATGCATTTCTGAGCTCAGACGGTGTAAGACTAGAGAACTTCGCTCTTAGAGCTTTCTCGAGAGATCCATGAAATAATATAATTAGGTAACCAATAACGGATCCTTCTATGTCATAATCACATGCATTTATATAGTAATCAGCATCCTTGCATACTTTTTCCAAGAGCTTTATGAATTTCTCTGTATGTTTAGCACTTGGATCAATTTCGTACAAAGGCTTCCATTCATAACTAAAAACAGGATAGCCTCTTTCGCTAGTATGGAGACCATATAGATGACCAGCTGCACTAGCAATTATTATTCTTGATGTTTTATTAGTGATAATATAATATGGTATTCCATAGATTTTCTTCACCAGAGGCTTACTAGTTAGGGCTAAAGCTATCTTCCTAGCAGCTTTTGGCTTTTCGGCAATTACTACTAATTTACCGCTTAATTCTCTGAGAGAAAACTTAGTCTTAAGAGTCTTAGAACTAGGTGTTTTAACTATTACTTCTCTCTGTTTTTCAGGTATTTCTTCCTTCTTTTCTTTTTTCTCGGGCGTCTTCTTCAGGTAATCAAGTATAGTTTTCCGCATTTTACACTATATCCCTCTCATCACGTTATTAATATCTCTTAATAAGGTTTGATTAAAGAGGAATAGGCATTGTTAAAACTAATAATAAGAAATAGAGCGCTAAATATGCATAGCTCTTATCATTAGCATACTGATTTGCTGGGCCTGGATGTGGCTTCCTTCCTGTCAAGAACTTCAATATAGTTAAAACTATTGATATTGTGATGAAATATTGGCCGATAGCTTTATTGAAGAAGAGCAATCCCATTATAGCAAAGAATGATATGACCAAGTAGTTTAACTTCTCATACGATGAGGAGCTCATAATTGATCTTATAACGTGTCCGCCGTCTAGTTGTCCTATTGGAAGCAGGTTTAGGAATGTCACAAACATTATTATTAATGAAGAAAATGCTAAGGGATGTAGAACAAGTATATAGTTTTCAGGCATGGGCTTTAAATATGTAAGAAGCGCAATTATAAGAGGCATAAACGATAACTCACTAACCTCTCCAGTCCTGATCAGTTCTTCTGCATGCTTGATCGGTATAGTTGGCGACAAATGTATACCAATAATACCTATTATTAATCCCATAATAAATCCTGACAATGGGCCAGAAATTCCTAGCAAAGCTAAGTTCCTCCTATTACTTGGCAAGGTTTTCATTTTAATAATTGCTCCCAGCGTACCAATGAAGCCTACTTGTATTGGGGGTGCTGGGATAAAGTATGGTCCATCTATTAATACACCATTTTTCTTCGATGAAAACATATGTCCGAGCTCATGTATAGACAAGGCTCCTAGGAAAGATATGGTATAAATGAAACTCCAAAGGACTATATTGGCTTTGACACCCAGTATCTGTGTGTATGAAGAAAATAACCCATATCCCGTCATGTAAACAGTAATGAATGTAGCCATTAGTAGTGCAGTTTTTATAATTCTACTTTTAGTCGTATTACTATCTTCCTTTATAGGTATTAGTCTTAGAATTGGATAATCGTGTTTTATTTGAATAATCATGTAATTATGTTTCTTAATAACATAAGTATATAGTTCGTCGAACAGATCTTGATCTAGTGGATGTTCTAGCTCGATATCTATTATCGTCCCTATTTTCTTATCTTCAAAAATTCTATGTTGTCTTACTGAGTGTCCAGCTCTTAAGAGTTGTTTCAAGATATCTTCTATTATCTGGGGATAATATCTTGGATACAGGGAGGAGTTCGGCTGTCCCATCAGGTTTCCTCCTTCTAATTGTCATTGGAAGTAGACCTTTTAGTAATTCTACTATAGAAATAGCTATAGGATCTTTAACCGGGGCTTCTTCAGGATTAACTAATGGAGGCGCACCTAAGGATAATTGAAGAGCTCTTGCACCAATTACACGTGCTATTTCATATCTAGTTAATTTCTTTGACCAAGCAATTATTTGTTTGTCAAAAACCATATTCCTATCCCTTGCATTATTATATGGTTTTTCTTAGGAAAAACATGTATTTATGGATTTAAAAACATTAGGATTAGAATTATTCATTAGTTATTAAAAACTTGTTTAGAACTTTCCGCCGAAGCTGCTTTTACCTTTTTCTTTCTCTTTTTCTTCTTTCTTTAATGGGCTCGCGCTTATGATATCATCGATCTTTAGTATGGTTGTTGCTGCTTCAGTTGCACTCTTAATAACGTTTGTTTTGACTATGAGTGGTTCTACTACATTTATCTGTGTCATATCCTCTACTACTTTTCCATTTACTACATCAATTCCTGCAAAGATCTTGCCCTCGCTGTGGAGCTGTCTTAGCTTCATCAAAGCTTCTAATGGGTCCATACCAGCTGTTTCTGCTAGGATCATTGGTATTTCTTCTAGTGCGTCGGCAAACTTCTCAATCGCTAGTTGTTCTTTGCCACCGATTTTTGATGCATATTCTCTTAGTCTTAGTGCTAGTTCTACTTCTACAGCTCCACCACCTGGTAGGATCTTGGGTACTCTCATGACATTTCTTAGTACGTTTAATGCATCTTTCAAGCTCCTCTCTACTTCATCTAGGATCATATCATTTGCTCCACGTACAAGAATTGTTACGGCTTTGGGGTTCTTGCAGCCTTCTACGAACACCATTTTGTCATTACCGACTCTTCTTTCTTCTACTAGTTCTGCGTATCCTAG
>JAMOPC010000036.1 GCA_027064845.1 Desulfurococcales archaeon
TCATTTCGGAATAGCAGACTACTTAAAAGAAAACAAGATCACACCAGTAGGCGGTTATTGGTGGAGCACTATAAGTGTTGAAAAAATATTATCGCTAAAACCCAATATCGTATTTGCTGATAAAGGAGCACATATAAAGCTCCTAGATTTCTTTAACAAATATAACATAACTGTAATATACCTGAATGCTGGAGCGTCTAAGTCACTTCAAGACATATACGAGGATCTCAATATCCTAGCAACTATATATGGTAAAGAACAGCTAGTGACAAACTTCATTAAGAAAGTTGAGAAGAACATTGCTACATATAGAGTCAAGTTCGAGTCATTTAAATATAAGAAAGTACTAGTAGTGGTCGGGATCTATAACGGTATATGGATTGCTGGTAAATCAACATATATTGATGATATGCTTAGCAGGCTAGGACTAGAAAATGTTGCCGATGTAATAGGGTGGAAAAGCGTTAACATAGAGAAAATAATTGATTGGTCTCCACAAGTAATCCTTATAACATCAATGGGTATAACAAGAGATATTGTTGAGAAATCAGGACTCTATAAAACCGGAGCTCAGATAATATTCCTCGACCAAAACACTACAGACGCATTGTGCAGACCAGGTCCTTTAATAATTTATCTCCCAAGCCTTCTCTACAAGTATTTGTCCGGTATAAATACTACAGAAATACACTCGGAGACAAACATACCAGCTACTACAACCTCTACACAACCAGAAAATGCTGGAATCATTACAAATAATATCTGGGTAATTATACTAATTACTGTAGCATTCTTTATTATAGGAGTTGTTACAGGATACTATATCTCTAGGGCTAAAAAAGGTTAGAGCAATATGACTAGAGATACCCATAGATTAATTCTGCTTTTTTCGCTCCTAGCGGCTCTATTCATCACCACATATGCTTCATTATTCATTGGTTCCGCTAAGCACATAAATCCCTTGGTAATGGAGTATAGATACACGAGAGTTATAGAAGTCGTACTAGCAGGTTTGGTTTTAGGTGTGTCTGGAGCATATTTGCAATCAGCTCTACGTAACCCGCTTGTAGATCACTATATATTGGGAATTGGTAGTGGGGCTTTGTTTAGTGTTTACATATTTATACTGTTTTCAAGCATTTACTACCTAATATTGCCTTTCATAGCAATAGTTGGTGGATTAACTGCTTTATTTCTTACAATAACAATTGCAGAAATCATAGGAGGAAGCGACATATCATATGTTCTAGCAGGAATAGGTGTTAATTCATTGTTTGCTGGTCTTGCTCATCTACTCTCTTATCTCATCCTAGTCAAGAACCCGTATGCATTATACTTGTTAGCCGGGGGCTTCACGCTTGCTTCACCAGATTATAAGATCCCTCTCATTATCTCGACCATAATTGTTTTAGCTACTTATCCTTTCCTAGCTAAGCCTTTGAACGCATTACTTCTTGGAGACGAACTTGTTTATCAAATAGGCTACAATCCCAGACATTATCGTTTATTAGCAATAATAACTGCGGGCATATTCTCTTCAGTGATTGTTAGTTATTTTGGACTCATAGGTTTTATAGGGCTTGTCTCGCCCCACATCTCTAGATTTTTACTGAGAACTGGAGATAATAGATTCGTAATCCCCCTATCTGGTATTGTTTCGGCACTATTATTACTAATAACAGATGATCTAGCAAGAAGCGTTTTCGTAAATATTGGTATCGGAGAAGTACCTGCCGGCTCAATAGTCGCTGTTATCGGTGCCCCGTTTTTCTTATTCCTCATACTCTCTAGATATCGTGGTGTATTACATTGATTAGGATAAAGAAGCTAAGAGTTAGATATAAGTACGTGGATGCTGTGAGGGATGTTACGCTCGAAATACCGGTCGGTAAAATAACATGCATAATCGGCCCGAATGGTGCTGGAAAAACAACTTTGCTTAGATCTATTTCTAAAATAGTCAAGTTTGATGGCGAGATATATCTCGACGGATTGGAAGTGTCCAAGACACCATTGAAAACAATTTCAAAAATCCTATCCTATTCAACAAGTGTGTACTTACCAGACTTATTATCTCTTAAAGTAATAGAAGTTCTAAAAATAGCTCGATACCCTGTATCTAAAAGATTCTTTGAAACGAAGCGGGATTTAGAAGTGATTCTTAGAACAGCTAAGGAGTTCAAAATAGATGGTTTTCTCGAGAAAAAATTGTCTGAGCTAAGCTCTGGAGAACTTCAAAGAGTAATTCTAGCAATGTCTGTTATAAAAGATCCTAAGTATCTATTACTAGACGAACCTGATTCACATGTAGATGTGAGTAATAAAGCTGAACTCATAAATATTTTGAAGAAATTAGTAGTATCGAAAACAATAGTTTTAACAACACATGATGTATTATTTGCAAGCATTATCGGCGACTATTTTGTATTGATGAATAATGGTAGAGTAGTATTTGTGGGGGATAGGAAGGAGTTCTTTGAAAACAATAAAGTCTTAGAGGAAACTTATGGTACTAGGTTCTATGATGTTAAACTAGGAGGGGTTCTAGTAATGGTTCCTTTATATGTTCTTGAAAAATATGGAAATAGTTAATAACACTGATGCATCATAAAGGAAGGGTCGATAATTTCTCCAGAAAATAATGAGTTCATCCTGTTTAGTGCTCGAAACATGCTTATTAATTATTTCCTCATATTTCTTTTTCAAGTATTCTGGTACACGCGGAATAGTTATATTAGAATTTGTTCGGCAACAAATCACTTCTATAGAATTGGGATCCTTTATGTTTATAACTAAATGGTCTCTAAAAACCATGATTTTTTCTTCTAAAATACTACAGAGATTTGGTATTACACTGATCATCGATATCTTATATTTATTCGTGATCCTCTTAATATCGATGTTTTCAAGCAATTTAATTGTATTTGCTGATAATTTTAAAGCATAAATATTTTTCTCGATCATTTTGTGTTTTATAAGTTTCTCTATTAATGTTCTAACTCTTCTTTCACTTAGTCCTAGTATTTTTGATAATCTCCTTCTTCCAATTAACGGCTGGTCTCTGAGAACAAGTATTAATGCTAATGAATAGATTTTTTCTTCATTATTTCCGGGAAGTTTTTCTATTAATTTTATTATTGAGTTATTTTTTGTACTCATTCTTCTTTACCAAGCACCTTAAGTACTTCACTGGTTTTCATTATTTTTGCGCCATAGACTTGCTTCATATAGTTTAATGCGTATTCATGGTCTTTCTCGCTAAATGCTGCAACAGCGTCTTCTACAACTATTAAATTATAGCCGTAGTAGAAAGCATCCCAAGCTGTGTGAAGAACACATATGTGTGTATGAATACCAGTTAGTATTACTGTATCTATTCCAAGGTCTCTGAGGAGTATGTCTAGTCCTGTTCCTCTAAAACCACTATAGTTCCTCTTATATAATACGTAGTCGTTTTCATCGGGTTTTAGTTCATCTATTATCCTTGATTCCGGACTATTATACATAGCGTGAGGACCCCAGATTTTTAGCTCGTGGTCTACTGGGTAGTGCTTGTCTGCGAGATAGATTATGGGTATATTTTTCTTTCGCGCGGTTTCTATTATTTTCTTTATGTTTGGTATAATATTCTCTGCTTGCGGGCTTCTCAGTCTGCCATGGACAAATTCTTCAAGCATGTCTATGACTAGAATAGCCGGCTTCATTGTTCTTTCCCCCTATATAAGAGTTAGCGTCGCTAGTTATCTCCTTATCGCTGGTACTAAGAATTTTTTACCTTCATACTCTACTATCTTGGCTATTTTATTCCTCAGCAATTCATCAATTATATGTTCAGCGTTTTTTCCACGTTTTACAGCTAGTTCTGATACGTAATCTATTCTTATAGGATGCACGTATATTGTGCTAGCTATTTCTTCAACTAAGTTATCGGTAAATTTGAAGGATTTCGGCTCACTACTGATCAATAACTCTACTTTACCTCCTAGGTATTTATGGAAAATATGGTAGGCTTTAGTAAATTCATCCTCTGATGGTGGTTTTACCCATTTCTCAGCAGGAGGCCTTATAGGGGCTTGTATATAGACTCTATCTACTCTCAGACCTGCTATGAATTCAGCTATAGATTCATATTCTTCTTCATTATCATTTACTCTCTTAACAAGCATCGTCTCTGTTATTAATCTACCCTTATATTGTTTAGAGAAACTTTTGATCGAGTCAAGAATTTCTTCTAAGCATAATTTTGGATGCGGTCTATTTATTTTTCTCCAAGTTTCATGTTTTACTGTATCTATTTTAACAGACACTATGTCAAAAAACATTAGATCATCTATAACGTCTTGTCTAGTTAGAAGAGATGAATTCGTGAAAA
>JAMOPC010000037.1 GCA_027064845.1 Desulfurococcales archaeon
ACCCTCCTAAAACCAGGTGGTGAAACAATAATATATGGGAGAATACCTAACCACTTATAATCAACAAGAGACCAGACAATAGTATCCATAATATTGAGACTTGAAACCAAAACACCACTAGCAACAATAATATAGAACAATGGATTACCAACACCCATTCTCTCAGCATAAACACTTAAACTACCAAGCAAAACCCCTAATCCGATCATAAAGAAAGCAAACAAATAAGGCCAAACAAGCATCATGAAGGCAAATAATCTATTATTCCTCAACCACGAGAAATAAGCATGAAGCTCAGCCCGAACAACCCATAGAAACATAGAATACTCTTGCTTAAGAAAAGACAATCAACCACCACCTGAACCACTAGTTAATTTGATAAATACATCCTCTAGACTGGGCTCCTCAATTCTAACTTCTTTAACTCTTCCACCTACACTTCTCAATTTCTCCAAAACTCTATGAACAATAACATCTTCTTCACCACGACTAACAAGCACTCTAACACGATAATAGTCCTCGGATAATTCTACAATAAAATCTATTGAACCCAGTATTTCAGAAAAGAAGGACTCAACAAAGCTCTTATCACGTTTAAGGTGAAAAACAAAAACAACAGGTACAGAACCAATCACTAATTTCTTTAACTCCATAACAGTTCCTTCAGCAATTATACGTCCCTTATTAATAATGCCTACACGGTCACAGATCATTTCTACCTCAAACATATTATGAGAAGTAATTAATACAGTCTTACCCTCTTCCCTGCTAAGCTTTACAAGTAATTCTCTAATATGCCTAGAACTAGCAGGATCTAAGCCAAGGGTAGGCTCATCAAGAATCAATACCGGGGGATCATGAAGGAGCGCTCTAGCAATACTAAGCCTAGCCTTCATACCAAGGCTGAAATCCTCATAGAATTTATCCCTAGCACCAAGCTCTTCAAGCCCTAATATCTTAAACAAGTAATTGATTCTCTCCTCTAATACGTCACCGTGTAAGCCATGTAATAAACCAAAATATCTCAAGTTCTCATAACCAGTAAGCTTCCAAAAGAACCCTCTCTCAACACTAAGCGAGACACCAATCACTCGTCTAACTTTTTCAGCTTCTTCTACAACATCATGTCCTAGAATAAGAGCTTTACCCTTATCGGGTAAGAGGAGAGTAGATAAGATCTTGATAGTTGTTGTTTTACCAGCACCATTTGGTCCAAGTAAACCATATACTTCTCCTCTATGAACTCGGAAGGAAACTCCTCTTAAAGCCTCAACAATACTTTTCTTTCTCTTAAAGAGGCCTCTTGTCTCAATAAATGATTTCCATAAATTGTCAGCTATAATAGCGTCACTCGCCAACTAGGATACCACCCTGTAAGAATAGTGAACTATGTAGATGTACATAAATCTATATTCCACGGATAATTACGTGTAAAACCCTCTTATGATTATGTACAGGCCTAGTTTCTACAAGGAAAACCTCGTAACTAGGAGGTAGCCTTAACCCTTTCGAGTCAAAGAATAATGTATGAGTAGTAGACATAATACTAGATCTTAGATGTTCATAAGCATTACCGTGTCTATAACCAATTACAGGAATAAGCTTCTTCAAGAAAGAATCAAATACTTGGACATATTCCTCATCGAATATTAGGAGTCCAGGTGTAGCTCCTTTAACATGAATAGTTACTAAGCCTTTAGTCAGACCCGTTAAGCGTAATTCTTCCTCAATAATCTTCCTAAGCCTAAAGTACTTCATGGGCCCATATGTCTTGATCTCGAAGCTAGTCATGTACACCTTCAAAACCAACAAGCACCTCCTTGGGGCCCTCTTCTTCACTAATATCGATAAAGACTATTCTCTTGAAAACACCAGCGTCAATAGTACCATCAATTACTGGTAATACAACGCTCTTACCAAACAAGCCTTCCAACACGATCTTTTTCTGTTCTCCATGCCTAGCCAGGAATTCTTCTAGATCGGATAATAGGTTTGACTCATACTCTATCAACGTAACTATACAGCCTTTTTCCGGAGCATTTATTGTTACAAATCCTCTCTTAGCTTTATTCTTTCTAAGCCAATCAGTAATTGTATCAGTGATATCAATAGCTGCGTATCCATTGGAATCAATGATCAGCTTATCGATCAATACATCTATCATGCTTATTCACCGAAAAGTCATATATTTTTTAAACACTATCAAACCTAAATAATACTACCTAGGTGTACCTAGATTTGGCCACGCGTATAATGATTAAAAACGCAAAGATCTGGACAGGTGACAACTTCACAGAAGCATATATTCTAGTAGAAGACGGAAAAATAACAGGGTTCTCGAAGAAACCATTCAAAGACCCGGATCAAGTAATAGATGCTTATAGCCAACCAGTTATTCCCGGAGGAATAGATATACACGCACATGTATACGATCCGGAATACACCAAGAACGAGGATTGGGAAAGCGGTAGCTTAGCAGCAGCCTATGGAGGAATAACGACAGTTTTCGACATGCCTCTAAGAGTATTTGTTGATAATAAAAGTATTGCTAAGAAGAAAATAGATGAAGCGTCAAAACACTCATACATAAACTATGGAGTACATGCTGGATTCATGAACGCTTCTAACAAGGATGAAATACCTGAGCTAGCCGATCTAGGTATAAAAGGTTACAAGATCTTTACATGTAGACCCTTCAAGGCAGAAGAAGAAGCTTTGCCAGAAATAATGCAACTAGTAAAAGACGTTAACGGAGTAGTGATCGCGCACAGCGAAGACGATGGATTACTGGAGTTCGGTTACAAGAGATACTGTGAAAGACATGACCCCATAGCGTATCACTTATCAAGAACACCTTCCGCAGAAGCAGCCGCAATAATCAAGCTAGGATACTATGCATTAGAAACACTAGCAAATCTCCACATAGCACACCTCAGTAGTGGTGAAGGAGTAAAAGCAATAAGATACGTTAGAAACCTAGGTGTGGCATTAACCGTAGAGACTTGTCCACACTACTTATACTTTACAAGAGAAGATGCTGAAAAACATGGTACGTATCTAAAACTAGCACCCACACTTAAAACAAGCATGGATAGAGAATCCTTGTGGAGAGCATTAGCAGAAGGAGAAATAGATGCATATGCAAGCGATAATGCACCAGCACCCAAAGAAGAAAAAGAAAAAGACATATGGGAAGCATGGGGAGGTATACCAAACCTAGAAATAATGGGACCCTTCCTATTCACATACGGTGTATTGAAGAGAATTATAAGCTTCGATAGATTCTTAGACGTGTTCTCCAGAAACCCTGCAAGAATAATGGGAATTTATCCTGAAAAAGGAGAATTAGCTATTGGGAGCGATGCAGACCTAGTAGTGATAGAGACACGTAAACCTAGACTAATAACAGCTACAACTCATCACCACAAAGTAGACTGGACACCATGGGAAGGATTAGAACTATATGGGGCACCAATACACGTACTAGTAAATGGTTACCCAATAATACTTGATGGAGAAACTGTCGGGAAACCTGGTAAGGGTAAGTATGTTAAGAAAAAAATTAGGAGGATACTACCTTTCTAAGAATTACTCAACTGGTTCAACAACTACAGCAGTACCATAAGCAAGGATCTCTGCAGCACCTGAAGCTACAGCAGTTGTTGCAAATCTCAGACCAACAACTGCATTTGCTCCTAGACTACGAGCTTTTTGAATCATTCTATTAATTGCATCCTCGCGAGCTTGTGCAAGAAGTTCTGTATACTCGGTTACTTCTCCACCTACAATATTCCTAATAGTTGCAAGGAAGTCCTTACCAATGTGTCTCGCACGCACAACACTTCCACTCACTAAACCTATAACTTTAACGATCCTGTAACCAGGGATCTCATCTGTTGTCACAATTAAGAATTTGTTAAGACTTGACATACTGTTTCACCTATCATATTTATTATTACATACAATAATTATTTAGTAGTTAACTAGTTATACGTCTCTCTAAGTATATATTACTAAGGTATAAAGCATCCTTAAACATTGAACCGAAGGTGTCTACATAGAGCATGGTTGAAAGCAAAATAATTCTATATAATATATTGGCAGGAATAATTACAGGGATCATTATAGCCATATTATTTTACCTATTTACATTAAACAATGTTAATGAATTCATATATCAGTTAACAATAAAACAGTTAGTAATCAACGGATTAGATCCTCATGAAGCAGCCAAAGTAGCAAATCAAACACTTTCTACTATTAAGGGCATAGAATGGATATATCCTTTAGGAATAATTCTAAATATGTTCTTCATAAGCATAATACTAGGAATCATAAATGATTACATAC
>JAMOPC010000038.1 GCA_027064845.1 Desulfurococcales archaeon
GGTTCTTCTAGGGTGATAGCTTGAGATATCTAGCTCTTATTATAGCTGCTTATAGCTGCTATAGTCTTCGTTGGCGTTTCTGTAGCTGCCGACGACATGACTATTACTAAGAATCTTGGGACCCTAGTCCCAGGCGATATAGTCTACTATAATACAGAGTTTAGTGTATGAGATTCCAACCCTGCTACCTGGGAGATACTATACAGTAATGTCCATGTATTGAACAGATTTATAACGACAGACATTTACACGCCTTATCTTAACACTGCTTGTTTAACATGGAATTTAGAGACAACGACACGTTGATGATATTTTATTACGCCACGGACAGTTACATAAGCAATGTACTTGTAAACTATACTTGTAATAACATATATAATACAGAAACCCTAGCTCCGAAATTATACTATAACGATGAACTCATCAACAATAATAAACATAAAATGTTTCTAAGCATTCCTATCGAGGAAACAATCAAAAGACTATTATGGTGCGGGGGGTGGGATTTGAACCCACGCAGGCCTACGCCATCGGGTCCTGAGCCCGACTCTCCTCTGAACCAGGCTCGGGGTTTTCTACGTAGAGTTAACTACGCCTATAGATATGGGGTTAGAGATAACCATGTACTAGATCGGTTTCTGGAATGGTGCATGAGAAAAGGAACTTCTAAATCAACATGTACCCAGTACAGACGCTATCTCTCAAAACCATTAAACATGGATAATAAGTGGAGTAGACTAGCATGGAAACAATTCTTCAAATTCATGGGAAGAGAAGACCTCTGGAAACAGATCAAGGTCAAAAAGTCAGGCGTGGACCTCTACATACCCTCGGATCAAGAAGTATTAGAAGCTCTTAGCAAAGCATGTAAAACATCGGACAAGCTATGCTGGACCTACAAATTGCTAGTCTATTCAGGGCTTAGACTAATAGAAGTAACCAGAGTTCTAAACCACTATGAAGACGATAAATGGATAAAACAAGACGGATTCTACAAGTACCCCCTATCATGGAAGCGTGGAGCGAAACAAGTATTCTACATGTACACCCTAGAGAAACCACCAAGGATCCAAGTAAGCGATAAATGGATAAGCAACTGGACAAGCAAAAACAAGCTCCTACCAGCCAAGTACATTAGGAAATGGGTTGCAACAAAGATGTTATCAATAGGGATCCCTGAGGAAGTAGTCAACTTCATCCAGGGAAGAATACCACAAGAAATACTCAGCAAACACTACCTAAAGCTAAGCGTCCTAGCAGACAAGTATTATCCACAATACAGGAAAGTGTTAGGTAGAATTTTACAAGATACAAAAACCTAACACTTGTTCCATGAAATCTAGTGGTTTCGAGGTCGTAGAACAGAGTATAGGGTTTTTATGAAGGGCCTATTCTTCTTCGTATTCTTCCATTGATTCCTCTTCTTCGTCTTCGTTTTCATTGTTTTCTATGTCTTGTTTCTTTGGCTGTAGTTGTACTGGTTGGAATGAAGCCATGTTCCTAAGCTCCTCTATATCGCTGGATATTTCTGCTAAGTCTTTCTGGAGTTTGAGAAGCTCTTTCTTACTAGGTGGTCTGTATCTATCCCTGTTAGGATCCCAGAGTGTTTTATACCCTTCCCCACATAGTATTCTTCCATCTGAGGTAATCACGTATGGAACCCACCCGTGTCTTGGACAATAAACTCTTTGTCCGTCTTCTGAAAACTCTAAACCACTTACTTTCTCAAGAAGGTCCAGCATTGGGTTATCGTGTCTCTTAAATGCACTCCAGGGTTTGTTCTTTCTTTGCTCTTTTTCTTGTTCTTGGTCCTCTTTCTGTTCCTTTGCTTTCTCCAGTATTGTTTCTATTATCTTTTCTTCTTCATTATCTTCTAGGATCTTCATAAGCTCTGGTAGTTTCGAGAACGGGATCTTTAATTTCTCTGGTAAGTCTGGAAATTCTACCTCTAACGTTATCTTTCTCTTATTATCATTATTATTAAATACAGGAGTACTTGTTAGGGATTCCTTGATCTCTGGTCCTGGTCCTGGATTAGGTGTTGGAACAGATGTGTTATAGCTGCTTTTTCCTGGGTTCTGTTTCTTGACCGCCTTATCTAGGACCTTTACCATTTTGAATGCAAATATTCCTATTATTATAACCAATAATAACTGCGTAATCCCATACAAGTCTACGTTTTGGAACACCTTATCACCCAAGAGAAACATAGCGAAAGAACCATGAAAGGGATTTAAGGGATTCAAAATTTTCTATTGGTTTCATTCACGGTGTTAGGTAGAAAAACAGGGCTAAAATCAACCTAACACTTTGTTTACTTGATAAAAACAGGTAGTCGGATCTGAACCCCTCTTATGATTCTAGGTTTATAATACATGGTCCTTTTCGGTAATAGGTAGATCTTTTCTATTCTTTGTTTTACCTGGATATTTGGAATTGTGAATCTCGGTGTCATTATATCATAGTAGTGGTTTAGTTTTGAATATGCATTTTCTTCGAAAAGCAGCATGTACATCATTTTTCTAAATTGTTTCCGAATTCTTCTCAATCCCTTGGTTTTCATATTATCATCTGCTGAATTTTCTTTGTCTTACTTTTCTAAGGATCTCTTTGGCTTCTTCCTCGGGGATTCCTAGTTCTTTTGCTGCTTTCATTCCCAGCTTTTCCCTGGTTTTCAGGGAGTGTGTCTTGGCTATTCTCCGTCTATACTTATTTATTGTATCCACTACTTTCTGGTACTTTTTCTTGAACCTTGATTTTCCAAGTCTTATAAGTATGAGGGTTCTTCCCTGCCACTTCTTCACAGTAAATGGAACTACATCTCCTCTATGATCAACCGTCCATCCGTCTATGTAGTCTAATAATTGTGCAAGAGCGACCCTCTTATATTCCTCAAATGATGTAACCCCTGTTTTCTTGTCTAGTTCATGAACTGCTCTAGTTACAGAATCCCTTGTCTTCGGAACTGCTGCTTCGAAGTAAATATGAGGGAAATACGTTCTTGTCATGTCTGACCCCGTTAGGAGAAGAGCGAAAAAGAATCTAGTGTCTCTTTTTATGTTTCTTCTTTTTCTTCTTGTTCCCGAGATTAATGTCTTTATCGATCTTCATAATCTCTATGAATCTCCCATGTTTATTCCTGTAAACCATAACACGAGGACCACGTTTACCTCTCGGCTTCATCCTAAAAACATCCACTTGAGCAGGATCTCTGTTATTGCGACCCATTAAACCCACCCATTAGGAGAAAGGCGAACCATGAAAGGGGCTTGCAGGCCTTTTCCTACTGGATCTTATTATTGGGTGTTAGGTAGAAGACTACCAGAATAGTCTACCTAACACCTCGTTTGAATATAGTAAAAGAGTGTCTGGACCTTTACCCCTCTCATGATGTTTCGAATAGTTGTTGGTATTCTTCTTCCGAGATTGTTAGGTGTTTTTGTATTTTGTCCCAGTTCAGGCTCAGGGATGCGAATAAGGAGCTTATGAATAATAGTAGGTTGCTTGTAATGGGTATTCTAAGTACTCCTATTCTAATATATATGAATACGTGGTCTATTCCCAGTAATGAGGCTATTGCTATTACGAATTTTGTGGCTAGTAGGCCTGCTGTTATGCTGTATCTTATTTTTTGGCTGGGGCTTCCTTGGTAGTACTTTATTATTATCCAGAAGGCTAGGAAGAAGCTTAGGATTAGTGCATACATGTATGCTATGTATGGGTTTATTATGTCAAGGTGTAGCTGTGGTATTAGTTGCTGGTTCAACACTTACACCACCACCCAGGGCTAGGCCAATAAATACTCCTACCACTAATGGAATAGTTATCAATAACATGAATAGTAGGGGCTTTGTTATCATGAGCCTTGAAACCACTTGTGTAGCACTAAAGCGTTTGTACATCTGGTCTATTTGTGATACACGGCTCATAGCATCATCATAGCTTAGGGCTTGTTCTCTCAGTACCTTGTTTTCTTTTCTTACACTTGTCAATGCACCTACTAATGCATGAACAAGCTCAAGCTCGAAGTGCCTCATCTTTTCCCCTAATAATCGTAGGAAGTCTGGTACTTTGATCGTTGTTAAAGGCTCTGGGCCTGGGATTGCATAGTAGACTCCGCTAACAGATCCTATTATGATTAGTGTTGAATACTTTACGCTGGGCGTTATGAATCTCAGAATATTGTATACGAAATACATTGCTATGAAGCCGAATGTCACGATCCACAACGCTATTGCTACTGGGTCTGGCTGCCATGTTGGATCATATATTGTTACGTTTCTACCGAATCTCGGGATATATATTGTCATTGTTGGCGGTGTGAAGATAGTGTTGAATCCGTAGGCGAATACGAAATAGGCTATGAAGAACCAGACAATGCTCCAAAGTATCACTAGCTGTCTATAAATGTAAAACGGGGTAACAAGTGCTCCAACCGTCCAAGGATCATGGCTTGAAACAAACGAGATAGGTCCTGGAGCCTCATCCCTGCTTTCACGTGGAACTATTGTTATAACGTATCCTCTCTTTGTCGAATGTATGGTTATCTCGTCGTATCCCTCATAATATGTTTCTACTCTGTCGGGAAACACTACCTCTAATACTTGATATGGTAGGCTGGGCCATAGAAAGTATTTTAGCCATTCCTTTACTCCTCTAAACATTTTCTAGCCTCTTAGAACTTGTTCCAAAAACTAGAAGCGATAAGAAACAAGGACTAGGGTATTGGTGAGCGTTTGTCTTTGGAGTTCGCCATATAGGCTATCAAGAAGCCTAGGAAGCTTAGCAGTAGGACTGTTATTATAAGTATTCTCTGCCATAGGGGCTGATATGCTCCTATGCTCATGCTTTGGAGCCAGTCAATAATGTTCTGTATAAAAGTTGTTAAAGTTACCAGAAACAACGCTATTAATGCCAGTGCTCCTGAATTATTTCTTCTAGTTCTTCTTCTAGGCATTATTTATCCCGCTAGGAGAAAGGCGATAGATGGAATGATGTGGAAAAAAGACTATGTTTTAACTATAAGTGGGACTGGGATCTCTGTTTGTCTTGTAGGTGTTCTGGTGGTTATTTTTACTCCGCCGAAGAACAATAGTCCTATTATGAACAAGCCTATTACTCCGACACTGCCCCAGAGAATTATTGCATTAACGTCTGGGTTCTTATAGCTTATATATGCTGCTGTAGCAATTGCTACAAGCATTATTAATATAAGTATTCCAAGCAAGCCAGACAGATCCGCCTTAGCCCTCATCATTGCTCACCTGCGTCTGCGGGGGTATCTTGTCCCCGATAATGCATAGGCGAACAATATCAACACAATGAAACCGATACCAACAAGTATCGGGATCTTGTACTGGTCATAGTATGTTCTCAAAGTACCAACCAATTTCCCATCATCGGCTGAAGACTTAGCCGCTGTAATGTTTAGTGTTAGTTCAGTAGTGTTTTCATCTATTGCTTTCCCGAATTTCCACACACTTCCATTATAATATACATATATAGTGTAATTACCAGTTGTTACATTTGCTAGAGTTATTGTTCCATTAGTATCTGTGACTCCACGATACATTAGAGTATTATTTAGCCATAGCTCTACAGTAGCGTCTTGAAGAGCCTTTCCGTCTTTTAGCACGGTTATTGTGAGGGTGCTTATTGTTCCGCCTGTAACGGTTCCAGGTAATATGATCAATAATACTATGATAGCTGATAATAATATGGCTCTATTCATACTGGTTCCCCGCTAAGACTTGGGCGAAGAAAAGAGGGGATCCTGCTGTGTCACGCCTATATACTGGTGGGTACTGGTATGGTCTGGGTTGTTGATGTTCATAGGCGTGTGTGGAAGTGGTTGAAGAGACACCCTGAGGCTAGAAATATTGTGGAAAAAGTTATTGAGGATCTCAAGAGAAACCCCTATGTTGGTGAACCTTATAAGGGCAAGTTGAAAGGGAAATACAAGTATCGTAAAGGCAGGATAAGGATTATCTATACTATAGACAATACTACCAAGACTATCAGAATATGGGATATCGGCTACCGTGAAAATATTTATGAGAAATACTAGCATACGCTGCGAGGAAGTTTTCTCTCTCTACATAATCTATCATATTTTTCCAAGTCTTCCCAACGAATAAACAAGTGGCCATCCTCAATACTGAAACGGATCCCATGTCTCACCAAAGCATTGATTCCTTCTTCAAGCTTTTTATCGATAAGGAGCTTCCTAGCCATATATAACCCCTATAAATACAGTTATAAATACAGTAGCCAATCATAAAATATGCTTACCAGCTCCTTTATCTCTTTCTCTAAATCCCGAGGACCGTAGCCTGTTATTTCAAAATATTTCTTGATGAGTTTCTCGGGTTTGTTTCCTGTGCCGTAATGGATTGTGTAGATCTTGTGGACTACGAGATAAAGTAAGGCTGCTTGTTTCTTGTTTATTTTTATATAGTTTTTCCCGTTGTACCAGATGTTTTCTTCTTTGTCTAGGATCTCTTTTATCCTTGAGTCATTTAGTGTTTTCTCGACATAGTTTGTTAGGAGTGATTTAGGCTTGACGAGATCCTGTAGTATTGCATATACTAGTTTCTTGAACTCGAATAGTTTACGGTTTGCTTTGCTATCCTTTACAAACTTTGACTCCTTGACTGGGCCGTTATGGTTTTCTATGTAGTACCCCATATTCATTTCTATGTCTTCCGTGATCATGTCTGTTCCAAAACTTGTTCCAGAAGTTCCAAATACCTTGTTCCAAAGACGCTTACTAATCTGTCTCCTAGCATACCTGAAATGCTCATATACAAGCTTAATAGCATAGCGTGGATTCTCCTCATATAAATGAGGATAAAAAATCCTAGCAGCCTCTTTAAAAGCCCCTCTCCTAGACCCATGCTCCCTTATATAACTAGAAATAAACTCAACTATCTGCATATACATTGGTTTTTTCATTTCCAACTCCAAAGGAGTAAAAGCGTAAAACTCGTAAACAATCACACGGGAACACCTGATCTGTTCCAAAAATATTATTTTGTCTAGGGTTTATAAATTGGGTGTTAGGTAGAAGAACAAAGTAAAAAATAACCTAACACTATTTTTAACAAAAAGAAAAAATGTTATCGTCTGCCGACCCCGACATATACTTTAGGCCTGCCAGCAGCACTCATCAACAACACCAATAATACTAGGAACCCGAAGAACCCGCCAAGCAATAACCATTTGTTTCTGTTTAACCAGTCCCATGCACCAGTTATACCTGATGCAATGTTTTGCAATGTCTGAGAAACTAGGCCTAGTTTTTGTGCTATCTGGTTCCACTGGTCTAGCCATTTATCCGTTATGCCCTGTATGTTTAATTCATTAACTAATTTATCGAACTCCTCGGATGATATGGTCCATGTTACTTCTCCAGTTATCATTCTTAGAGTTCCATTATCGTTCCATAGCCATCCTTTTAATTCATCATTTGTATCCGTATATACTAATTTATAATAGTGTTTCGAGAGATCGTTTGGTTCTAATGTTTCTATTGTTGTGTTATCGATTTCCTTGTTAATAATGTATTTATTCGTAGCATATGTTACATTATATGTTATCATATCAGTTGTTATGTTGAAGTCTATGGTTATGTAATCGAAGTAGTTAGGGAAGTTTTGGTCCCATGAATGGGAACTACATGATGTATTATATATTTGTTTCATATATATGTCCCATATGTATACGTTGGTGGGATCGGTGTATCCTTGGTTTGTGTGGCTTAAACCAATTTTTGTAATGTGTCCAGTAGTATTGAAATCCGCTTTTATTGTTCCGTTCTCCATTCTTAGATTAGTGCCTTTTATCCATTTATCATTTATATATATCCATAGTTCGGTAGGATCACCACCATAGCTAGATGGCTTTAGACCAACCGTATATGTCTGTTTTTCAACTGTTACATTTACTTGAGCTGTATAAACGCTTACTTTTCTCCACATTTTTTCGTTTATATCAAAATAATATAGCTCATAAGGCCTGGTCATGTCAACTGTTATAAGCTCGATCTTGTTCCAATCAATTACTGGGATCCCGAAGCCTATATCGCCTGGTGGAAGAGCAAGCAAATACTTTACAATTTCAGGATTTAAGTGTAGGAAAGCCATTCTGTTCAGGTTAAAGAGAGCAATTGTTACATTGTCATAGGTCCTTACCGTAGGCTTAATGCTTAGATAGTAGTTATATATTGTCTCATTGTTTTCATTAAGCGTTGAATTACTAATTATGCTTATTATGTCTTGGCCATAAGCGTCTGCAGTTATTATTGTCCAGACATAATGTACTACAGTTTTGTTTAGATCAGGATATACATCACGTATAATAAAACTCGGCGGCGGCTCATTACCAAGCAAATAATACCCCAGTATATATCCGAGCTCATCAACTTCAAATACTTCAGTAAATACTTGTACTCCAAAAGCACCACTAGCTACATAATAACCATCAGCCAATAAGCTTATCTGCGGCAATATTATCTTAGGAATTATCCTATGCATGTATTTTATGTTATTAACATATATACTTATTTGATCACCATAGGAACCACAGATTTTCACAATACCATATAGGTCGAATTTAATACTGCCTCTGCTTCCGAGCGGTATCAGTTTTTCCACGTCTGCATAATCTTCAAGATATAGTCTTTTTATCATGGTTTTAGGCCAAACCGATAACCTCACTGTTTTATTCTTAATTATTACAAACGTGTTTGAATCCCTTTCATATTTTATACTATTGCTTATTAGTCTTTGTTCAAAAACATTTGCTTTTTCAGTATCTGCGAATATAAGTATTAATTTTTGATATAATTCAATGATAAAGTCTCTTTCCTCGTTTTTGGTATTTGTGTAAAAGAAGCTTATATAAAACCACTGCATATAATCATATTTGCTCATATCATCTAAGTAATATATATAATAGTTCCCAGCAGGTATAGTTACCAAGTGGTGTTCATTATCAACAACTAGTTTATTATAACTATATATTTCAAAAACAGGAACCGTTATGCTTGCCGTAAATGTTGTTGAATATATCAAAGTCTCGTCTGAATATAATGCTTTGTTCTCTATTCCGCCATGCAGTTGCCTAACATATACTAACCTATTATTTTTAACAAATCCTGTAGGACTAGTAATTGATAATTCTCTTTCTGTTTCTCCGTTATAAGCATTTGCAAATATCACTATTTGTGTCGGAGTACAGAACACATCCCATACTACAACTACTACTTTTTTTCCTGCAAAGTGTATTGAACTATAAAATTTAAATGCATTATACTCGAGTTCCTCTAAGTCGCCAAGCGATGTTATTGTCCAGCTCAGAGGAGAAATCCATCCATACTCTAATGCTTTTCTCGTAATGTTCCTGAGTGCGTTCCAAAGCCCGAGTGATGCACTTATATATTTCTCATTATAAGCAATAACAGTAATATATGATACATGAAGTATTTCTCCTGTACGGTTCCACTTCACAACTTCCTCAACTTTATAAATATCCCAATTTATATTGAAAACATAGAAGTTCACATTACCTTTATACTCTGCATAATACTTCGGCTGATCTGGATCCTTGATATGAAAACTATATTGTAGAAGAGCACCATTAACATAAATATTCAACGGTTCATAGTTCCACCCAGTATCATCATCGTACCAAGCCACCTCAATGATGCCAGGAGCCTCTGTACCGTACTGTGCTTCAGTATATAAGAACTGAACAAAAGCTTTACCATCCCTTCTCTGAATCCTCAAGCCAAGCGGATCATAAATAAGATCCCATTCTGCATTAGTTGAGGATTCTCCTGCTGTAGGAAACGGCACGACTGGAGCAGTCTCTAAGTTTAATACATAATGTGTATTCTCAACTATGTGGACTAGCTGTCTCTGATGATAGCCAAACCAGTAAATATCGACATAGTGATCGCCTGCGGGTAATGCTAGTACTGCTGTTTTACCATCCAACGGGCTTGCTGTGAAGTTTCTCAGGTTATACTTCTTGTTCTTGGGATCATCGTCTACGACTACCCAGAAATAATCTGCTAATGAAACGTTTTTACCATCAACCGTCTTGTAGTGATAATTAATTATTTTCTGTACATCATCCATTGTCCATATTGTTCCGAGATAGTCTTTGATCGCTAAGTAGCCTACCCTGTTTCCTTCTGCAATTATGATTGTGTTTGGAATTATGAGTAAGACAAGTATGATCAGGCCCAGTATCTTGGCATGCATACCCTTATCCCCAGAAAAAGTAGGGCGAAAACAAATTGGAAAAAAGGAACAGTTGTGTTTATGGTAGGGTTATGGTTACTGGGTATCTTCCACCACTACCTGTTGTTATAATTATGCTTACAGTTACTCCGTGTTAGGTAGAAACCTACTAGAGAAATCCACCTAACACGAGGATCTCGACACCTTGAAAGGGATTGAGCCCCCGCAGCCCCTCTTATGAAGGCTTTACGAGGTGTTAGGTAGAAGACTGGGCTAGAAACCTACCTAACACCCACAAGTTCCAAACCACAGGGATCCAGCGGGCCAAAACCCCCGACAAGACAATAAGCCTAGAACCAATAGCTGCAGCTCTCTTATTCAAATTATAAAATGAATAATAAAACAAAGAAGAAACAATAAAGAGAACAACAAGACACAACGGCTCCTTAAAAGCCTGAAGAACCAGGTAAAGCAAAGGACTAGTCTCAACAATTTGATTCATAGGATTAAGCTCAAACAATGCCTTCCTCAAACCAACCATATAGAAAGTATAAAGATCATCAATTAGAGCAGCCAAAACATAAAAAACAACTATTCTTCTCATAAACCCCCTTCAAAGAAAAAGCGAGAGTGTTAGGCAGAAAAGAATTAGAATATTCTACCTAACACTTTTTAAAGGTATATAATATAAATGGTGGGAACATGTCTAATCAGGAATTCGAAAAGGCATTAAGAGATGCATTAAAGGAAACATTCATTGATATATTAGAGAAAGATCTTGACTATTATAGGAAGAAATATAGAGAAGCGATGGAGAAAGATGATGTTATAACAGCATTTATGTATAAGGTGTTGGAGAAATATACTGAAAGAATGCTTTTGAATCTAAAGCAGTTATAATTAATCCTAGTCCCTAGGAACGGTTTTTTGTTTTATATGTTTCATTAGGATTCATACACCTTATGATATTTGAGATAGATTGTGAGCTTTGACTGTACATAGTTTGACTTGACAATTTCTTTCAATTCTCTTTTATATTGTTACCCTAGCTATCGATTTCCAGTCAATACTATCCCTCAACAGATGAGTAAGATAAACCACCCTAAACACTACTCAGCACCCTTTACGTTTTCTTATCTCTGAATAGTTGTTTTTCGATCTCGTTTAGCTTGTGCAGAGAAGCAGCTATCTCTACTACTGTTTTACCAAACAGCTTCTGGGCCTCACGTTTCAGTTTCTTATCATTGCTCTTCGTGACTAATTCGTAGAGTTTAAAGAATGATTTAGAAGAATCCATTGCTATTCCATGTACAAGCCTTAGGTATTCTACTAAGATGTTCTTATCAATCTTCGCATGATTAGATATAGTTATGTAGTCGAGAATAGTCTTGGCCATCACTTGATCACCTTACTATTCCGTATTCTTTCAGGCTATGTTGCTTGATTTGTTTAGGAGTATAGGCCCTGCAGTATCCCTTGTAATGTGTTATTCCTTTTTCCCAATAGCTACAATATCCAAGATAATACCCGTGTTTCCTGGGCGGATACTTTGTAAAGAATATGCATTTACGACAATCAGCAAACTTAGGCCTAGGTTTACTCATTCTTTTCCACCCCCAGGTTCCATACAAAGAAATACTTGTTGTTCACCTTGTCAAAGAGTCTCCAAGGACTAAAAGGACCCTTATCCAGGACCTTTACGAATTCCTCTACATGTCCATAAACAACCATTGTTCCTACACGTTCACCGTTTCTATAGAAATAGAAAACACTAGGTTTCTTACCCATAGTATCACCAGTCTATACACATACAGTTTTCCCTACAGAACTTGTCATACTCTTTTGAAACACCTACTGGAACAAGTATTCCTTCCTCGAAATCATCTTCACAACGACATTTCTCGACACATTCAAGTATTTTCTTCAATGTCCCATCATCAAATTCCCTATACATTTCGTAACAAGTCCTAGGATCCGATCCAACATCGTCAATACAATCAAGAAATTCCTCAATAACACTTTCATCAACCCTAACCACGGCCTAGTTCACCTTTAGTTCGACTAATTGACATATTGGAGTAACTGTTTCGAGAAGTGCTTGTGTGATTTCTAATTGTGTATTAGTCTTTCTCACACGTATGATCTTGAATGGCATTTCCACATCTGTGCCAAGTACTCTTTGATAACAAACAATATCAACCACACCATTCTTATCCAGCAATTCCTGAAGCTTCATAGCAAGCGGCTCAAAATCAACACGAAGAAGAACCATCACTGGATCACCTTTTGAGTATGTAGAAGTATGATGTGTTTGGATTGTATTTGGTGTCTTGTTTTAGGAATCTTGTGAAATATATGAATCTCTTGGCATTGATTATCTTCCAGTTCTTGGGTTTTACTATTTCATAGTAGTGTACTAGGATGTGTGTGCAGCCTAGTTTCTCGGCAGCCTTTATGCCTTCTTCTAGTATAATCTCTGGTGATCCAAAAGGTTTGTAGTAATGTGGTCTAGTCCCATGCCTAGACCCTGTTATTGTTCCCCAAGGCGGATCAACAACGACTAAGTCAGGCCTAATATCTATCTTTTTAACAACTTTCCAGCTAGACCATACAGGCTTCTTAATAAACAAATCAGGCTCTACTACCCAGTTAAGAATTCTAACATCAGCACCAATCAATGTTTTTGGTCTCCATGCACCATAAAACCTTCCTTCTCCGTAAGTAGTGTCAAAAACAACGAGGTCCCTAGGGACCATACCAGATTCATACAGTATATCATGGATTAAACAACTAACAGGAAACCTAGCACATTTACCGCCACGCTTCTGTATCTCCCGCTGATCAATAACCAATATATCTAAACCCTGCATCACTGGATCACCTGTTTTAGGACTCTTTTTCTTCCTTCATACTTGTAGATCTTTGCTTGTTTGAGAAGCCCCTCGTTCTTTTTCATCTCTATGATCTTCATAACTTTCTCAAGCGATTCCTCGCTACACCAGATCTCGGTCGTTCCATCAATTTCTTTTATATTAACATAGTAACGAGCAGGCTTCTTCTCCTTCTCCTTCATGCTATCACCACTACGGTTTCTTCATAGAATGATGTGTCTTGTTGGGGCTGCTTAACATGCTTCATAAGGTATTCTCTAATGGCTGCTCTGATTACCTCGCTTCTACCACTAAATTCGGGGTGCTTGTCAAGATACTCGTCTATCTGCTCAACCATTTCCTCAGGCATTTTCACACATACCATTTTCATTACTCCTTCACCTGCTCCTCAATAGTCCTTATGAGGGGTAGAATATAGTTGAGATGAGTTATCCAGACGCTTAGCTCATTGATTAGCCTATATATCCTATGTGCAATTCTCAGCTCAGATCTAATACTCTTGATCCGCTGAATCTTAGCCATCAACTTATGCTTATTACCAAGATAAACACTCTTGGGACGGCCATCCCTGCATTTCAAGTAATAATAATAGTAGTGTCTACCAACCTTGTTCCTAACCCACGTCAATTCAACAGAGCAATTCTTATACATATCGAGATAATGGAGAGCACCTGAAACCCTGCTGCTAAGCTCCCTCAAAACATGCACAGCTAGTTTAACCAATTCCTCATCACTAAGATCCTCAACACGAATCTCAGCAGCCTGAGGCCTAGCCATGTATCAACCCCTCACGCTCTTCCATCAACTCCCAGAACAATGGAGAAGGAAAAAAGACCACGTACTTGGAACGTCCTTTCTTGTAGAACTTGCGTTCCAAAAAACCACGTTCTGCTAGTCTGCGAATAGTTCTCTCTACTGTGTGCCATTCCCTAGCTGGATCATTGTTGTCTTTATAGATCTTCTTCATGCTCCAATAAGCCCTAAGACCCCTATACGTGAAACCACGCTTACGATTCACTTGGAGATACTCGTTAATCAACAGCAATACTCTGAATTCTGAAGGTTTAAGACTGGAGAGAAGAGCCATTTACTCAACCACCTTTACGATTATTTTCCGATGATCATCATCACACTTGATCTCTAGGTCGAAGAGATAACCCACAATATTCAAATAATTCGTTATCCTACAACCACGCATCTGTGCCAACTTCTTGAACTCAAACATCAACTCTTCAAGCTTAGTATAATCAACTGGTTTATCCTGATTCAGGATAATAGAATAATCATAGGCATTACCCATAGGGATCACCCCTTCCTATAGAACTTGTTGTTATTGGTTTGTTTCCAGGGGCACATCATGTTGAATTGACAATACTGACACTCCCAGGAGTAGCGAGGATGTTTCTTGTTTTCGATAGTCTCCTCGACAAGGATCTTCAGTTCATGATCGCTCAATGCTGTATCAAAGCTATACTCCGTTAAGCGATCAGGAGTAATATATAAGAGTATCCCCTGCTTAGCCCCCGCCAAGTTCATATAGATCCTGAGCTGCAGAATATGCTGCTCTCTAGGAAGCTCATTATCAGATCTACTGCTCTTTATCTCAACCACCGTTAACTTATCCTTCCAATAACCAATACCATCCAATCTCCCCTTCACAGTAACCTTGAGGCCATTAACATCCATTACCCTAGATACTTCTTTCTCAACCACAAAACCAAGATCTTTAAGTAGTTGCTGCACACCACTATGAATCAACCTACCAAACGAGGACCAGGCAGCATAGAGATTCTCCCCGATTACCAATTCAGGATACTTACGCCTAAGCCAGTACTTGTTACTACAATAGATGAGCTCACTTACTCCAACACAGTATTCAGTTGGACAATCGCCATCAGCATATTTCAAGAAGTCCTGAAGATTCCACGCATAAATAACATCACTAAGACTCTCAGGCCTAAACGATAACCTAAGCCTTTCAGCTTCCATAAGATCACGAAGAAGGCCATCCATAGGGATCACCATTCTTCGTATGTTCTTTTCTTGGTTGCTAGGTAGTTTATTGATAGCTTGTATGCTGTTTCTATGTCGTTGTTCTTCAACGCTTCATGGATCTTGTTCTTAAGCTCTAGTAGCTTGTTGTTTTCTTCTTTTAGAGAATTGATGTTTTTCACAGCACCCTCGTATTCATTAATATAATAGCTGCAGTTAGGTAATCGTTCGCACTCTGCGATATGGGTTAGTTTTTCCAGGCATACATTATATTCTCCTTGTCCTACTAGCTTGTTGATTTCCTCAATAACTTCAGGCTTCAGGATATCCTTGTACTTCTCTATTATCTCGTTCACCTTCTCCCTGAACTCGGCTATGCATTTCTCTTTTCTCTCCCTCAGATCCCCTAGTCTCCTGCTAATAGACTTAATGACTTCACGGTTTTCATTAAGCTCATCATTGATTTTCCGTAAGGCCCAAACTATCCTGGATAACCTGCCGAGAATATCAGTTATAGCTGCTAATTCTCCCTCATTTTCAACAGAATAACGGATCGCTAACTTGACATTCTCATAATTACCAATAGTCCATACACCGCCAATCTCAATCTCTTTAATCTCCATAACAAGATCACCCCTCAATGATCCCTAGTTCTTTTCCTTTTTCACGAATTAGGTGTCTGATGACTTCGCTCTCGGTTTTGAAGCCATATCTCTTTTTGAGTTCTTGGATCACTTCTACCAGGATCGGGGGGAGACGAATTGTGTAACGTTTTTCACCAAGTTTGAGTTGCGACATTCTTTTCACCCAAGTCTAATATCTGACGTCAGGGGTTTATAAAAGTTGTCTAAAGTCTGACATTTGACAAAATTTATAAGCCATAGAAATATAATATTTACTCAGACGTCTGAGGTCTGAGAATTATGGATAAAAAATATGAGCTAATGAATAGTTTTAACAGAGTTGCAGCCAGGCTTCTCAAGGTATTCGTTAGTACTTATTATATTTATACGGGGGCACCCTCGATCATCTATGACCATAATGAGCCAATGATTAGTTCAAGATTTTACATACACAAGCCTAAAATGATATCGAAGAAATCGAACTATACAGGATACATGAATACACACATTATACAGGCAGAGATCCCATCACCACGTAAGAATAGTTACAATGAGAAAATCATAATTCTATTAACAATTTTCTATGACAGGAAACCAGTTACTAAACAACACTTGATCCAGCGAGTAAAGGCCTTGAAAAAATACTTGTTCGAAGAAAAAGGCGATACTCATTATTTCATATACTTTATAGCCCCGAAATTCAGAGCTGGAGCCTATGAAATAATCAAGCTTCTATACAAGAAGATGAAGGATAGAGCAATAATAAAGGCATTAACGGACGAAAAGCTTTACGAAGCAATAACATATGACATAGTGTATTATCTAACGAAGAGAGCAATAAACCTGCTTGAAAGCCGAGGTTTCGAAAAATCAAGGGGAATGATATATTCTTATCCAAAGAAATTCATAGAATACATTATATTATTAACAGGAAAACTGCTAGGCCTAGAAGACGTAGTCGACGAATACAGGCAGATCCGTAGCGTCAGGGAATACCCCGTCGATCGCTTGCTCGATATTCTTTATAACATATATGGAATTAATAAGAGGAGAGAAGAACTTAGAAAAGAGAAGAACCTTATTCTTCCCCGATCTTCTGCTTGAGAAGAACTATAAGAAGAACATTCTTCTAAGAAGAACTAGTTTAGCAAAATTTCTATTAGAAACTAGTTAGCTTGCAAAACTTCTATTAGAGACTAGTTATATGGTGACAAAACACCTATTGGGTATTAGTTATATAACTGGTTATCTGTGGAAATTTTGTTAACTTTTTGGTTAAGACAATTTCTCGGTAGAAAATTAGTTATATTACATATTATAATGTTATTATACATGTTTATTAATTAAGAGACAAAAAGTTAACTAGTTTTCTTCTCGGATTTTGTCAAAAGTTATATGCAAAACTCTAATAGAAAATTAGTTATATGAAATAAGGTATATAGTCAGACTGGGGACACAAAATTGGGGAAGCTTTGTAGTGTATCAAGCAAAGTAGAAGAAGTGATCCTTGCATTATACGAATATCCTTACTCCAGGGTCGAACTTAGAGACAAACTAAAGCTTGGTGCTCAGACAGTTAAGGACATTGTTGATTGGCTCAGAGACAATGGGCTTATAGAAGAAAGACTCGATGGTAGAAAAGTTAGATTGCATCTCACGGAGAAAGGTAAAAAACTCGCCGAATTAGTCAAACAGATCGAAGAACTCCTTAGATCATAAGTTCCCTTCTTACTCCTTGTAGGCCTATTTCCTTAATATGTGCCTTTAGCTTTTTCCATTTCTGAATAGCTTCGTCAAGCGTTTTAGTGTTCTCAAATACTTCTTCTTCTATGATTTCAAGTAATGCTATTAGTTCAGACTCTTTGCAAGGCAATTAATCTCGCCCCGTAAATCCTAATTCGTATTACCAAGTCTTTTCCATTTACATGGTTTAATGTTTTTATACAGAAGGGTCTGGGGGATCGGTGAAAGTGTTTCGTGGTTTTTATGTTTTCTTGTGAGGGGGTTCTTCGGGTTTTTGTGGTAGGTTTTATATGTTTGGTGTTAGGTAGAAATCTATTCTGAAACTATACCTAACACTTCTGCGGGTGATTATATGGGAAAAGCTGCTGTTCTTTCAGCTGTTTTGTTAATATTGCTTGTTCTTGTTTCTTATGGTTTCTATAGTGTTTATACATCGTATGTCTCTTTGAAGAGTAGGGTTGATTCTCTTGTTTCTGAGAATAATAGGTTGAAGAGTGATGTTGAGGAGTGGAAGCGTTATGCTTCTAATCTTGAGTCTCAGAACCGTCAGTTAATGAGTACTATTAGTGATTTGGAGAGACAGATCAATAAGTATATTGTATGGTTGAATGGGAATAGCTCTAGGGTTAAGGTGCTTGAGTCTCAACTGTCTCGTTATAAGAGTATTTTTGATGAGTTGAATAAGCTTAATGAGACGTATTATTATAGGGGTTTCAGGCTTAAAGACTATAGGAATCCAAGGGTTATTAAAGAAACATGTATTCATCTGGGTTATCCTGGGAAAGCGTACATAGATTATAGGCTGTATAAGAAGCATATGAAGATGGCTCTTAAATATAATCCTGTTACTGGTGAATACGTTATAGATCCAGAACTTGTTACCTATGTTAAAAACATAGTTAAAGAATCGAAACCTGTGTTTAAGAAGATTTCAGAAAAATTATTGGTAATATATGCTGACGGTGATGTAGAGTTCTTTGTTAATCTTGTACTGCAAATAGTTCATCAACTAAAATACATGGAAACTACTTATTCTAAATATCCTGTTGAAACGCTTGTTGAGGGGGTGGGGGATTGTGATTGTTTATCAATCCTGCTAGCTACTTTCCTGGAAGCAGCAGGCATAGACGCTGTCCTTATCATAGAGAAACTGGATAATGGACTGCATGTTCAAGTAGGGGTTAATCTACCTAAACCACCAGATGACTTATTCAAATACGGTAGAAACAGCTACAAGTACATCAATTACAACGGTAAACAATACTATATAGCCGAAGCAACATGGGACGTTACAAAAGCAGATCCCTTAGACCCATCATACCTAGGATTCTTTGTCGGAGATCCCGTAAAAACAGGCAAAGTCATAACAATTATCGACGTCTAACATGAAAGGGGAGTCCTCACCCCTCTCTTTTACCATAGGTTTTTCCTAGGGTGTTAGGTAGGTTTCCAGTCTGTTTTTCTACCTAACACCTCGTTTAATAGATGTGTGAAAGTGTGTGATCCGCAGCCCCTCTCAAGCTTGGTTTCTTTTGTGTTTTTTATGGTTTTCTATTTGTATGATGATTGTTTGTGTTATGGTTATTCCTTTTATTATATCTGTGGGGTATTGTTGGTAGAGTATTGTCATGTATTTGTTTACGGCATCTATTAGTATGTTGGATATATTGTTGGATAGGTCCAGGACTGGGTGTATTGTTGAGTGAACAAGGTATTTGATCCAGTTGTTGAATACATAGTATCTCTCGTCATACATCTTGCCATACAATATATATCCCCGTTATGTCTAGGAGCGAAGTGTTAGGTAGGCTTGGACCTTATCTTTCCACCTAACACCCTATTCAACATGATAACGAGTAAGCGAGGACGACAGCCCCTCTCATGTCTGGTTTTCTTATTATATTATATAATAGGATAATACTTTGTATGGGTTTTGGAACAGGGTTTCATAGCATTATATGATCTTTGTACTTGTTCCTTTTTCCTATTATTCTTATATTATGTATAGTGTTTTTCTATTGTGTTTGGATTGTTCTAGGAATTTAGAAGTGGTGTTCTAGGATTACGGCTCTTGGTGTTCTTGTGTCTATTATTTGTTGTAGTTCTTTCTTGTTTATTGTTTCGTAGGCTTGTTCTATTAGTTCTTCGTTTAATAGTTCATTTATGAATCCTATTCCTAGGGCTTTTCTCAGTATCTGCTTAGCTAGTAGAACAGTTATTCTACCGATCCCGTATTCTCTGAGGATCATTCCTATTTTTACTCCTGCTATAACGTATTTCATTAATAGTTTCTTTGCTTCTCGGGTCATTTGCTGCTCTATTTCTTCTTCGTCTTGTTCTCCGTATATGCCTGAGTAGTTGAATGGAACGTTTACGTCGAATACGTGTCGGGGGTTTGGTGCACTATCTTGTACATAGATGAATGGGTAGTCCCATCCAGGTTTTACAATGGTTATGCTTTTTACTTGGTCGTCCCATTTTGTGTATATGATTTTGGCTGCTGTTTCTAGTATCCCTAGGCTTAACTGGGCCAAGGTCTTGCTTAGCCTTGCATCATCGTGCTCTAATGCTTCTAGTATGGTTTTTCTTTCGTATTTGTCGTTTGCGAGTAGTGGTTTGAATATTAGCATTGGTGAGTTGCGGAAGAATGGTGGTATTAGTTTTAGTCGTTGGCCTGCGAATCCTATGTATAGTATCCCGTTGTTGAATCCTAGATCCTCAAATTTATGACGTATATCGCTGTAGTATTTTTCTGCTTCGCTTTTGGCTTTGGATTTCTCCCCCGATAATCCCTGGTATAGTACATCATCTATGAACAAGAATAGGGCTTTTCGGTCCTGGTATAGGTCCTTATTGTCTCTTAGGAACTGGACTACATCAACTATTGATTTCCCCATTACGGAAAATACTTCTTCATCGAATTTCTTTTTGATCCTTTGTTTGACTTTTCTAGCAATGTGGGCTGCGAATACTGATTTACCCATGCTCATAAACCCTATGACAGTGACGGGTTTCAGGTCTACAAAGCCCCTTGCTAGCTTGTCTTTGGGCGGGATCAGGTATTCCTCGAAGACTTTGAAGCTTGTGGTTCTCCTTATCCTGTATCCATTACTGCTGGATCCCGAGAGTAGTGCGTAGATAAATGATTCAGGTATTGTTATCTTCTTCATCTCTCTACCCTTCTCTGCATTATTTTCATTGCTTTCTCGAATTCGCTAACTGCTCTTGGTAGGTTCATGTAGTCGAAGCGGTTCTTTACTCCTAGCTCCATCATGAGGACCTTTGCTTGTGGTGGGATCACTAGTTTTCCTTTGTAACGGCCTCTTAGGTAGGCTTTTATTGTCTCTCCTAATATCCATCTTGATAGTATGAATATTCTGTGGTCGTCTGGTTTTACATTGACGTGTATCATCCATCTGCCTAGTTCTTCTCCGAAGACTCTGCTGAAGTCATCTTTCATCATTTTCTTATCTATACGTGCTGCTCTTACCAGGGTCTGCATTATTCCGTGTAGGCCTGAGATGTATTCTTCATAGTCATAACTATCCCAGCTCATGTTCCAAAACCACCCCAGTAGGAGAGAAGCGAATTCTTGTGAGGGGGTCTTGTGGGTTTGTTTTCTGTATGGGTTTCTACGTGGTGTTAGGTAGTGTTTTATCATGAAAGTTTACCTAACACCTTTATCTGGTCGCCTCAATATTATTGGGGTGAGGACATGGGTCAGGTTTTGAGGATGACTCTTGTTGTTAAGCGTGTTAAGGACCGTCTTTATGTTTATGAGCAGTATAGGTTGGATGGGAAAGTTGTTACTAAGTATATTGGGTCTTTGGAAGAGATTGTCCGTATCTATCAGATCTATAGGCTTGAGGGCCAGGTTAACTACAGGATCACTAAGCGGGACATTAAGCGAATAACTAAGGGCCTTGCCGAGGAAGTAGTTAACTTTCTCGAAAAGAAGCTAAGTTCATGGTGCGGGGGGTGGGATTTGAACCCACGCAGGCCTACGCCATCGGGTCCTGAGCCCGACCCCTTTGACCAGGCTCGGGCACCCCCGCACCATTATTTCTTATTGGGTTGAT
>JAMOPC010000039.1 GCA_027064845.1 Desulfurococcales archaeon
TAAGATGATCTTTGCAACGGGTGCCAGGAGCACCACCCGTATGAACTACTGCTACAATATTATATCCAGCTATTCCAAGATCTACATGCTCTATTCTACACTTCTTTTTGGATAAGAAACCTTTCTCAACATCTGTTATTCTATAAATTGTTCTTTTACCCTCAATGATTACGAAAGCATGTGAACCATCTATGAGTTTCACTGCCAATGCATGATGTAATCCATTAAATATTACTCCATAAAGTGATCCATATATTGGTGTAATACTCAAGTCATTTAATAATAAATGAGTAACACCAGATACTGTTTTAACATATGTTCTATAAAGCTTACCCCCACTAGTATACACAAAAGCCCTACTATAAGATAATCCTGGAAAAGGTTCTTCAGTTCCCGTTCTAAACACATAAATACTTCTCGGAGAAGCGGGATCGGGTTCTTCGCCAATAGGCTTATCCTCAATAATCATTGGTGTAACAAACAATTTCTCCTTAGTAGTACTTGTCATGTTTTATCACACGTTTCACTAATTAGAATAACTGTATCTATACATTAATTATTAAGTAGGATAAACATATAATAACTGTACTGTTCAACTATTGTGGAATATGTATTTTTACTCCAATAGAAGTATTATTGAATAGGGGGTTTCATAATTGCCTGTTAAGAACCTTTGGTCAAGAACACTGCAGAGAAACTGCAGAATAGACGCTATAAGATACCAATATGAGTGGATCGAGCTACGCCTTTACTGCAGAGAACAATACCTAAATTATAGAATTAATTCAATAAGTGGAAAGGTTGAGATAAGAAGATTAGATCACGTTCCTCTCAGAGGAATGGTTGATCATAGGAGAGAGTTTCATACACTCATTTGTTATAGAGGATTAGAGAACCGTGCATGGACTAGGATAGTAAAAGTTGTGAACGCAAAAATGGTTTGTAGGAAAGACATATGTGTAGCAGCACTAGCCAAGCCAGGATTAATTCTAGAAATAAATATATTCAGCGGTAATGGTGAAATACTTGAGAGGTTCACAATTAGTGGGGTCATAGATTTCAAAATAGTTGCCTCCGATAATCTATTAGTAGTGACTACTAGGGGTATTAGAAAGCAAGGAACCATAACCCTTGTTATAGATAGCTCTACAGGTTCAATTATAGAGCACTTAACAGGATTTGGTGGTAATGCAGTAGCTAATATTGACTATGTACTAGTATATGGTGAACACGAGGGAAAAATGATCACACAAGGCTACAATAATGATGGTGAAGAAATAATTCCCGGTGGAGAAGAAGGAATACCTGTTCTTACACCCTTCAATCCATTTCCAACAATGATAGATGAACAAGCTATTATGTTTGAATCGAAGCAGATAATATTGATGGGGAAGAATGAGCTTAAACTATATAATCCCGAGGAATTCTTAGTAGAATACACTTTTATTAGGCCCCCATTCACTAGAGGAGTTCTTAACCTAAATATTCATGAAAACACAGCATCAGTAGTAGCACGGATCATGGGGCGACCCGTTATTGCAACGTATGATATAAATGGTAAAATACTATGGGTTAGTCATTCTGTCAAAAACTTAATATACTCATTGATAACCTCAGAGATCGTTGGAATGGCTGTAAAAGAAGACGGTATTTGGAAGACAAAAGTATATCGTATCAAAGGAAATAGCTTGGAATTAGAAAAAATACTTGCCCCAAATGTATTCCCTATATACGCTCGTAAAGACAATATAATAGTAACTGATGGTAATGTTGTAGCATTATATCGCGTGGAGTGAAGGAATTGTGGATACCGGTAGCCTCGTAGTAGACATAGTATTATTACTTATGATCGCGAAGCTTCTAGAACTTCCCCTCAGAAAGCAACACTTACACCCTATCGCTGGACACGTAGTTGCAGGACTGGTACTTGGACCATATGTGCTTGGATGGATAAAACCAACTCGTGAGTTGTTAGGGATAGCTTATCTCGGATTACTTCTCCTAATGTTTTACACAGGCATAACTACTGATTTTCGTGAACTAAGAAGAAGGAACGTAGAAGTCATAGTTATGGGTGGTATGGGAGTATTAGCTACTTTTATACTAATATACATTGTATTATCGCTATTGGGAATAACTGGTTTACCAGCAGTTTTTGTAGCAGCAGCATTATCAAATACTGCTACAGAGACCGTTGCTGGAATAGTTGCTAGAAAAGGAGATGCTAAGACAAAATCATTGCTTGTCGGCGCTAGCTTCGTTGATGATGTTATGGCTGTTTTCATCATAGGCATATTAGCAGGGCTCGGGACAACAGGCACTATACAATTATGGGATATACTACTACTATCGTGTAAGACGCTCTTATTCCTCTTCCTAGTATTCTATATTGGCAACTTACTCGTTACTCGTTTCACAAGCTTTTATAGGTTCATAAGTCAAGACTACTTCTGGTTCGCTACAACATCTATACTATTAGCTCTAGGCCTAGCTGTATTAGCAAAGTTTTCTGGTTTAAGCGAGTTAATAGGATCATATCTAGCGGGAATACTTATTAGTAGGGGTAGAGAATATCATGACCCTATGCTCCGTACAAGAATAGCTATTTCTGAATTCATTGGAGATTTCACAGTAGTACTAGATGTGATATTTATTCCATTATTCTTCACATATATTGGATTATCATATGCTCCAATGATGGTTGACCCAATATACTTCTTAGTTCTACTATCACTAGCTATTCTAGGAAAATTCATAGGCACAACCCCGATCGCATATTATGCTTTAAGAGACAAGAGGAAAAGCATAGCAATAGGCTTAGCCATGAGTGGAAGAGGCGCTCTCGAAACAGCCTTGTTAAAACTCGGGCTAGACTATGGTATAATTAATTCATTACTCTTCAACACAGCCATAACGGTATCAATCACAACAACTATAGTTGCACCACTTCTCTACTCATTAGCGTATAAGAAATGATCAGCCAGGCCCGTCAACTCATCCCCTCACACTCATAGGGTCGTCCCTTCCAAGCCTCATCCTCTCAACAAAGCATTATTCCCTTAAAACCATTAATAACTTATTCAATATTATTTCTGATACAACAACAGGTTTGTCATGCCCTATTCTAAGCAATACTCTAGGATGGATCTCACCAACATAGCCTATTTCAATATTATCAACATAGATTTTAGCAGTTCTCTGAGGCAATAATCCCTTAATTACTGCCTTTTCGTAACGCGGGGTAAGACCGAGTCTCTCCATGAGAGTTGATACAATGGCTAAACCGTCAGTTAATGTAGCTTTTCTATGCGAAACAGCTATTCCAAGCCTTCTTTCAATCCTAGCTCCAGTATCGGTTGACGTATCAGGAATAGCCAC
>JAMOPC010000040.1 GCA_027064845.1 Desulfurococcales archaeon
TCTTCTCAATGCCTCTATGAATGAAGAACCCCTTGTATCTAGCATCAACTATTTTCTCACCATCAACATAGACCTCGAAATATTCTGGCTCATGCAGAGCAGGGTGGTAAGGACCGATTGGCACTGCAGTGTATTCTTCTTCCAATACTTCCTTATCTACAACATACTCTGTAGATCCATGTATAACCTTGTCAATCTTGTCTTTAATAGGATACTTGTCATTATAGTCGAAATCCTTTCTTAGTGGATAAATATTGTTAGGCCAATCATAGGGGAGTATTAATCTATATGGTCTTGGATGTCCAGCGAATTTGATCCCGATCATATCCATAACTTCTCTTTCAGCCCAATCAGCACCAGGTATTATGGGTGTAATTGATTTAACAATCGGATGTGATGGAGAAGCTTCTAGCCTAACTAGGAAATATAGACCCAATTTATCGGCGACAAAGACGTGATAAACTGCAAAGCTCCCATTTAAAGGTCTCTCATCAACCCCTATTGAAGTAGAGTAATAAGCATCTACCTCCTTTATGAGAAATCTACAAAGCCCATATAGTTTATCTGTAGCAACATCAATAATGAAAGTATTATGAGTAGCTTTTCTAACAATACCGAATTCTCTAAGTTTCTCAAGTACATTATTTTTAGAGGCCGATGACTGCTGCAATAAGCAGAACACCTCCTATTAATGTCGTTTTCTTCAGGAAGGAGAGAGCATGGTCTATACGATATCTACCCATGAGGGCTTCGACGACGCCAAATAACATAGATACTAGAATTAAACAAATTGGGTACAGCCATATCCTTATCCATATTGTTTGAGGAATAAATGTGTCGAGAAATATTGAAATATAGATTAATCTCCTGATATATTGGGAGTAATAGAATAAGCCTAATTCCTTCCCCGTGTATTCAAGTACAGAACCACCACTTAATTCTGGTTCTGCCTCTCCGAGTTCAAAGGGTAATCTTTGGTTCTCGATATATGATACTATCCCGAGTAAAATTAATGCAAGTAATAAAGTGGCTTTGACAGGGGGGACTGCTGGAAATATATTATTGATTAATAAGCTATTAGTTGAGAGAATAATAATTCCTAATATTTCAGCTATAGCTAGTTCTTCAAATATAGATAGGGAAATCTCTCTATTAGAACCAATTATTGAGTATGGATTTGTACTAGAAATACTTCCAAGCATTAGGAATATTCTTGACGAGGCTAATAAATAAATTACTAATATGATGTCTCCAATAAAACTCAGAGGACTATAGAAAAGTAGTGGTATTAGTAATAGTATTGCTGATAGATATGAAAAGTATAGAAGTGGGCCCAGTTTGTAAAGCGTGGCTGGTCTTCCAGTTATTCCAGATGGTTTTCTAAACATTTTTATTAGATCATACCATGTTTGAAAGATAGAGGGCCCCTTCCTATTTTGGATTCTGGCCTTTACTTTTCGCTCAATACCATCTATTAATGGTGCCATGATTAGTGCGAAACACATATTTGCTATTAGGTAAATTACCTCGTTCATCATGGCTAAACCCATCTCAGCAGAATAACTATTAGGATTAGAACGATTATTGTTAATGTAAACATATATGAGGGATCTTCGCTTTTCGGACATATAGATAAGAGTATTTTCTGAGTTATTCGTGGTATTCTAACCACAAATAAATTGTAGAGCTTGCTGGATGAATCATAGAATTCAGTGAAGTTTTCTCTAAATTCTTTAAAGTATGACTGTGCAGGATAATGTATTAGGCGTTTATCTATTCTTGACCCACAAGTCCATACATCATATTCTATTCTATTCGGAGAACTCGTTAAGATTGCTAAGACTAGTAATGGAATAGTTACAGCCAATAATAGTATAAGGGGATAGAGCATGGAAACATTAGCATATTTTATAAAACCTATACCTACATGTATGGTATTTTCGAAAATATTTTCAAATGGCTCAATTCTAGTAATAGCAGGTAATATAATTTTATATGGTATAATTGGTAGTAGTCCGAAAGAAATGCATAGAAGTACTAAGGATAATTGAGGTATTAGCATGGTAAGGGGGGCTTCTTTAATGTTTTCATTTATTTTCATCCTATGTGTTGATCTCGTGAATACTGTTGTATAGTATTTAATAAACATACTTGCAGTTATACTACTCGCAAATAAAGCAAATACACCATATATAAGTGGGAGGCCGCCAGCTGAGAAGAATGAGCAATATAGAGTCCATTTACTCATAAATCCGTTTAGAGGCGGAATACCCATAATTGCTAATGAGGCTATTAATGCAGCAATCGAAGTATATGGCATATATTTTGCTAAGCCACCGAGTTTATTCATATCTCTTGAACCAGTGGAATATACAACTGATCCTGCTGTTAGGAATAGAGCCGATTTATACAATGCGTGATTAATTAAATGATAAAGCGTGCCGAATAATGCTATTAGGGATAACACGTATAGTTTCTCTGAATAAAGAATAATGGAAGTCCCCAATCCTAGAATAATATAGCCGATCTGTTCAATACTACTATATGCTAAAAGTCTCTTTGTATCAGTCTGTATTAATCCATATAATGCCCCAATGATAATAGTTATTACACCTACGGTAGAAACAATTACTCCCCATATAATGCTCGGAGATGTAAACATGTAAAATAATCTAATCATCATATATACTGGGATCTTAATCATAACACCACTCAGAAGAGCTGAGACATGACTTGGGGCTTCGGGGTGTGCATCTGGCAACCAGCTATGGAAAGGTGTTATAGCTGATTTAATAGCCAAACCTATGAAAAAGAATAAGATCGCTAAAAATCCTAAAGGATGTAATGAATCGATCTTGATGCCTAAATATGATGTATCATAGTTGTTAAAAAGCACTATTATGATGAGAGTGCCAGCGATCAAGAACTCTGAGCCAATTTTTGTAATTGCAAAGTACTTGTACCCAGCCCATAAAGCTTTTCTCTTTTCCTTTTCAAAAGACACTAAAAATTGAGAGGACAGTGTCATTAGTTCCCAGAAAACAATAAACCAGAAAAGATCAGAAACTATTACTGCCATATACATTGAGAGAAGAAATAAGGAATAATTAAAGGAATAGAACCCTAAGTGCTCCGCCGAGTAACGATCCATATATTTATAGCTATAAATAGACGTTAGAAAACCAATTAATCCAATCACGAAGACAAATAGACCTGATAAATTATCAATATTTATTCTAAAAATTGCAAAATTCTCTGATACTATAGGTGAAAAACTTCTTAGAACATATGTTTGGGTATAAGTATTAGAATATATGAGTACATTAATTGATAGTATAAGCATAAAAACACAAGCTATAGACGCGAGAATCGATGATATTTTAACGGCTAATCTTCCCTTAATGAAGCAAGTTGTCAGAATAGATAATGAGAGAACGAGTATGGGATAAAAAAATATTTGATTAAGTATAGAGAGCACTTGTTTGGCACCCCTTACTTTTTCCTGAAGAAGATCTTGTGTTTTAAGAAGTCTATTTTAACTATAACATACTTGTCTGTGGGCAGCTCTAGTTTCTCGCCTTTTATACTATATAGTATTAGTTTATCGTCTTGAAATTCAAGTAATGCTACATCATCAAGAAGTTGTTTCTCTTCATTACCTATTATTTCAACAGCTTTTGACTCACACATATGGGATCACCATTGGTTCTAGGTTTTAAGACTTTTTAATTCTAAGGATCTTCTCGTAGAGAGATTGGACATCTTTAAAAACTCTAGAGTTAGGATCAAGTTTATCTAATCCTTTGCCAAGCATTTCTAGCTTCACAATCTCGGGATCGTATCTCACCATATGGTATTCAACTCCCTCTCCGCCAAAAACTCTCTTGACAGCTTGAGCAGCGGTTATTTCGTCAACCACTTTGTTGAGTACGAGAATATTGTTTTCCACTCCTAGCTCGTTAGCCATTTTTATGAGTTTTCTAGCTATTGCTAATGATTTAATAGTGGGTTCTGACACTGTTATGTTTAAGTCGAATTTCTCAGCTAGTCCTCTACCAAATACTTCTGCGCCAGCTTCAGCATCTACTATAATTATTTCCCGGCTACTAGTCATTACATGTATTAGGAACGCTTTTGCTAACGCTATTGCTGGGCATAAGCATCCTTCCTTACTCGCATCAATACTACCGACTACTACGAGTTTTAGGTTATCATTGATCTTGATCCCATACTTATCAGCTATGTCATCAACTTTAGGTGTTAGAGAGAAGAGTATTCCCCATCCCTCGCCTGGTCTAGCACCTGTTCTTTCTTCTGCTAATTCATCGTTTTTTGCGAGAG
>JAMOPC010000041.1 GCA_027064845.1 Desulfurococcales archaeon
ATAAAGATTTCTTTCTTAAACAATGGTGCATTAACTACAAAAGTTTCGCATTCTCCTCCTTCAAAAGCAGGATTGAACCCATATTTCTTTGATCGTTCAAGTATTTCGTATACTTCTTTCAACTCTATCTTTTTGCCGAGGAACCTTAATGGTATGCCATAAGTATTTATTGAAAATATTATGAACTCTATACCATTTTCCACTAATTCTAACATGTATTTCCTCTGGTCAATCCTCCATAATGGATTATATGTTTTTAACCCAAGTTTCTCGGCAACGATAGAGTATCTCATTCTCTGGTAATCGCTTAGCAATGCACCGCTGAAAACACCTTTTATACCGAAAATACTCTTAGCTTCCCATAATAGCTCGTAGAGTGCATGTAATTCATTTTCTCCTTCTTTTAAACCAATACTAAGTAATGGTATATCCATACTCTGGGCTTGTAGTTTCAGTAATTCAAAAACTGGTCTATGATACAGCATAGAGTACTCGTAATGAGGTATAATACTAAGTAAAACCTCAACATCAAATCCCTGAAGATAAGCTAGGTGTAAAGCATATGTCGAGTCCTTACCCCCTGTAAATAATACTCCTACTTTCACTTTACAAAATCCCCGTGTAGTTAATGAGCTTCTGCTTATGTAGTACTTGTTTTAAAAATACCTAGATATAATATTAGAGTAAAAGCTGAATAAATAGGTGTATTTAATGATCAATGTCACAGTAATTGTTGATAGATATGGTGATCCTGAAAAATACGTTCTTAGACGAGGACTTGCGGTATTTATAGAAACAAAGGATAACTATATCTTATTTGATCTTGGCCCAGATAGTGAATCTTTGCAGAAAAACGTTGAAAAAATAGGTATTGATCTAGAATTATTAGATGGTGCAATTATATCGCATACTCATTCATCTCACATTGGCGGAATAAATGCATTAGGTTGGAGTTCTCCTTTCCTAAAAATACTGATTCCATTCGATTCTATGAAGAGCATAGGTAGAATAATTAAAAACAATGGCCTAGTTCCAATAGAGGTCTTGGACTGGCTAAATCCTTGGCCACAAGTATACGTCACTCCACCAGTATACGGGCCTCCTTGGGAACATTTTCTCGTAATAAGTACTCCTAGGGGCCTAATTGTTTTTTCTGGATGCATGCATCCGGATTTAAGGAAAACAATCAGTGTTATCAGGGAAAAATTTGGTGACAAGAAAATATATGCTTTAATAGGAGGATTTCATCTCGAAAATGCTTTGGAATCCTACATAGAAAATACTATAAGGGAACTGCTTAAGGTAAATCCCGAAAAAATAATTCCTCTACATTGTAGTGGCTCATTATTTATTAATCGTGCAAGAAGTGTTTTAGGGAATAAAGTAGTTGAAGTAAAAGTAGGTAACACAATTAGTTTATGAGGGAAATATTCATGGATAAGGCAGAACTATTAGTTGAAGCTATGAAATTACTTGTTCAGATGGGATTAACTAATCCTAAGGGTGGAAATGCGAGTGTTAAGATCAGTGGGAATGAAATATTAATTACGCCAAGTGGTTATCCTAAACACTTATTAAGACCAAAGGATCTCGTGGTATATAATATTGATACTGGTGAGTACCTGGGCATACATAAGCCTAGCATAGAGGTCAATGCTCATAGGCTTATATATTTGAATCGAAAAGACGTGAATGCTGTTATACATGCACATACCCCATTAACAATTGCTCTTGTGGACGCAGGTGTTGATAAATGGTGGGAAACAGGGACAGTTGAGTCAAGCTATAGTTTGGGAAGAGTCTCTATAGCCTCGGAAGCTCCACCAGGTAGTTTAGAATTAGCTAAGAACATTGCTGATAAAGCCCGTGATTCGAAAATAGTAATTGTTCCTAGACATGGGGTGTTCGCGTTAGGAAAAGATGTTGAAGACGCATTAGATGCTATTATAGCGTTAGAAGCAACTGCAAAGTACTTCTTAGTAAAAGCCATAATCAATAAATTATTTTGAAAAACAGCTATGAATAATCTTAGGCTTGTTTCTTCTTATATTTTGGATGATATTTCTTAATGTGTTCTAATTTGACGTGTTTTAGCTCTTCCTCCGGTAATATGGCTAGGAGTTCCCATCCCTTGTCAAGAGTTTCTTCTATTGTTCTTCTCTCATATTCTCCTTGTCCAATAAATTCTCTCTCGAACTTGTCGGCAAATTGGAGATATCTTCTATCTCTAGGCGATAATGCCTCTGTACCCACAACTACTGCTAACTCCCTCAATCTAACACCTTCAGCATACGCTGCATAGAGTTGCATAAAGACTCCTCTATGGTCTTCACGGGTCTTTCCAGGACCTATTCCGTCCTTCATTAATCTCGACAAGCTCATCAGTATGTCAAATGGTGGATATATTCCTTTAAGCCATAGCTGTCTTGATAATACGAGCTGTCCCTCAGTAATGTATCCTGTTAAGTCTGGGATTGGATGAGTTATGTCATCGTCTGGCATGGTGAGTATAGGCATTTGGGTTACGCTTCCTTTCTTTCCTTCAACACGTCCTGCTCTTTCATATATTGTTGCGAGGTCAGTATACATGTATCCAGGGTATCCGCGTCTGCTAGGTACTTCTTCTCTAGCAGCACTTAGTTCTCTAAGTGCTTCACAGTAGTTAGTCATATCAGTTAGTATTACTAATACATGCATGTCGTGTTTCCAGGCAAGAAACTCTGCGGCTGTGAGTGCTACTCTAGGTATAGCGATCCTCTCTATAACAGGTGAATCAGCTGTGTTAATGAACGCTACAGAGTTTTCAAGTGCTCCATATTTCTTAAAGTTTTCTATGAAAAACATAGCATCGTCGTAGCTTACACCAATAGCTGCAAATACTATTGCGAATTTTTCTTCCTTTCCCCTAACACGTGCTTGTCTAACTATTTGTGCAGCTATCCTATTGTGTGGTAAACCGGATCCACTGAAGATCGGTAGCTTCTGTCCACGTACTAGGCTGTTTAAACCATCTATGGCTGATATACCTGTTTCTATGAATTCAGATGGTGGGAGCCTAGAAGCTGGGTTAAGTGGTGCACCATTTATGTCAAGGTAGTCTTCCGGAATAATTGGGGGGCCTTCATCAATAGGTCTTCCTAGACCATCAAATATTCTACCCAGCATATCTATGCCTACAGGTAATTTAAGTGTTTCACCCCTATATCTTACAGAGGAGTTCCTAAGATCTACCTCGCTTACTCCTCCGAAAACCTGTATAATTGTCGCATCTTTACTAACATCTATGACTTGTCCTAAACGTGTCTCACCAGTACCTAGTACGACCTCAACTACCTCGCCATAACTAACGCCTTTCATTGGCTCAGCTATCAATAAACTGCCTTGAGCTTTTACGAGTTTAGATGACTCACGTACAGCTAGGCTTATTCTAGACATTCTCTACCTACCTCCTATTAGTTCTTCAAAGTCTTTCTCTATACTCTTAAACAATTCTTCGAAATATGGTTCGAAACCAGTATTTGGTATTTCTTTCATTCTAGCAATTAAGACTCTGCTCTTCAACTGTCTTATCTCTTCTACAGTAATTCCTCTTCTTAGAGCTTTTAAGCCATAATCATAGAACATCATTATTGCTTTCATCATTAAGACAGCTTTTTTCGGTGGACAATAAGTATCTATTTCGTGGAAAGCGTTTTGTTGTAAGAAATCTTCTCTAATCATTCTAGCAACTTCTAGTAATAACTTGTCCTCTTCAGGTAATGCTTCAGCACCAACCAGTCTAACCAGTTCTTCTAGCTCAGCTTCTTTCTGCAGGATTTCTAAGCCTCGTTCTCTCAGGGATCTCCAGCTAGGGTCTATTTCTTTATGCCACCATTCAGTAACGTTGTCGACGTATAAGCTGTAGCTTATCAACCAGTTGATTGCAGGATAGTGCCTTCTATAAGCTAGGTTAACATCTAATGCGTAAAGCGCTCTCACAATCCTTAGGGTTGCTTGTGTAACGGGTTCGCTGAAATCAGCGCCTGGGGGTGATACAGCACCCATAATTGTTAAACTACCGGTTCTTTCGGGTCTGCCAAGTGTTTCTACGTGACCGCTTCGTTCATAGAAGCTCGCAAGCCTGGATCCTAGGTATGCTGGATAACCTTCTTCTCCGGGTAGTTCTTCTAGTCTACCACTTATTTCTCTCATGGCCTCAGCCCATCTACTAGTTGAGTCGGCAACCATTAGTACATGGTAACCCATATCTCTGAAGTATTCTCCGAAAGTGGCTCCTAGGAAGATGCTTGTTTCTCTAGCAGCTACGGGCATATTACTAGTATTTGCTATGAATAA
>JAMOPC010000042.1 GCA_027064845.1 Desulfurococcales archaeon
TATTAAATCTCTAAAACAACTTGGATGGGAAAGAATCATTGAAATAAGTATTAGGCAAAGAAACAATGAATATAAACTAATAGTAGAAATTATTCCAAGAGGATTATTGATAATAACAAGTAATGATGGAAAAATACTATATGCTAATAAATTTGTCGAAATGAGAGATAGAATAATTAAAAGAGGAAAAACGTACACACCTCCCCCAGCATTTATTAATATCATTGAAGCCTCCCCAAAAGATCTCTTAGAAAAGATAATGAAAGGAAAAGACATTGTTAGAGGATTAATTAAAGGCTGGGGTCTTCCTGGATATATTGCCGAAGAAGTTCTTTATAGAGCAGGGCTTTATGAAGAAAAGAATATGAAACCAGAAAATATTGATCTCGGAAAAATAGTAGAGATTAAGAGAGTGTTTGAAAACCTATTAGAGGAAGCACGTCTTGGGAAAGGATATATCATATATGTCAATAATAAGATGTTCCTATACACATCTTTCGAACCAAAACTTTACAAAGAACTCTATGAGGCAGAGATAAAAGTATTCGATGACTTGAATGAGGCCCTAGACCTGTATTATGCAGAATATGAGAAAAACAAACTACTTCAAATGAACATAGAAAAAATAAGAACTGAGATAATAAAGTTAGAGAAAAGTATTGAAAAACAGAAATATATTATTAACAAATATCTCGAAGAATCAAGAAAGTATCTAGAACTCTACAATCTCTTAGTTAATAACTACATAGTAATTGAAGAAGCTTTAACATGTGCAAAGAAAGTAAGGGAAAGAGAAGGATGGAAAACGATAATCAAGAAATGCCCTAATATAATAAGAATCGATCCCAATAAAGGTAAAATATATGTAAAAATCAATAAAATAGAAATACCACTAGACATACGGCTTGATTCATGGAATAATATTCTCCAATATAAGATAAAAAGCAATGAGCTGAGAAAGAAGCTTGAGAAAGCCAAAGAGAAACTAGAAGAACTTAAAAAGAATTTAGAAGAAAAAATGAAGCAAACCGTTATTACTGAAGAACGAATAAAATTAGGGCTTAGACCGCGCTTCTGGTACGAGAAGTTTCATTGGACTATTTCGAGCGAAGGATTCTTGATACTGGCCGGAAGAGATGCTGATCAGAACGAGCAATTAGTAAGGAAATACATGGAGAAACACGATATTTTCCTACATGCAGATATCCACGGAGCACCTGCGACAATCATAAAAACACATGGAAGAACCCCCTCGGAGAAAACAATAAGAGAAGCAGCTGTTATAGCAGCTTGTTATTCAAGAGCTTGGAAAGAAGGACTAGGATCTATAGATGTATTCTGGGTAAAGGCTGAACAAGTCTCAAAAACTCCTCCAAGCGGAGAATACTTAGGAAAAGGAGCTTTCATGATCTATGGGAAGAAGAATTATTTAAAAACAGAGCTTAAGCTATCACTCGGCGTAGAGGAAATATGTGATCCTATATATGGATTGTATCAAAGAATCATTGTAGGACCTGAAGATCTTGTAAGAAAGAAGAGCATTGTGTATGTTGAGCTTGTTCCGGGAGATCTAAGAATAAATGAAGCAGGTGAAAAAATACTCTACTTATTCAGGAAAATACTAAAAGACCACGTTATCGGTATTCGAAAAGAAGATGTCATAGAAAGATTACCGGGTCCCCTCAGAATACTAAGTGCTAAGAAAGGCGACGCCGAGCCTATCGAGAAATGTGTGGAAACATAAGTGGGATATAAGATTTAAAATTTTCCATATTAATCTATATAGGTGATAATCTTTATACCATAAATAAATATATCTAACGGAGGCGTAAATGCTATGGTGTCAAGAAACATTGTGGTGGAAACGCTCAGATATCAAAGTGTAAAGGACATGAAAGTAGAACTAGTAGAAAGAAAAGGTATCGGACACCCAGACTACATAGCTGACTCAGCAAGTGAATATGCCTCTAGAGAACTAAGCAAATATTACTTAAAAGAATTCGGAACTATTCTTCACCATAATCTAGATAAAACGCTTCTCGTAGGAGGACAAGCCAATCCACGCTTCGGCGGAGGATACGTTATTGAGCCAATCTATATAGTAGTAGCAGGAAGAGCCATAACAGAGGTGAAAACCGGAGACGGGGTCGTAAATGTCCCCTTTGGCTCAATAATTGTACATGCCGTCCGGAAATGGATTAAAGAACACATGAGATTCCTCAACCCAGACGAACATGTTATAATAGATTATAAGGTTAGAAAGGGAAGCGCCGACCTTGTATCTGTTTTCGAGGCTGGAAAAACACATATCCCACTAGCTAATGACACAAGTATAGGAGTAGGCTATGCTCCCTTATCAACTCTTGAAAAACTAGTCCTCGAAACAGAGAAGCTTCTCAATTCAAAAGAATATAAGAAGAAAAACCCTGCAGTGGGTGAAGACATTAAAGTAATGGGCCTCAGACAGGATAAGAAAATAGTACTAACTATTGCAGCAGCAATAATTGATCAATTAGTCATAGATATTGACGAGTACTTGAATATAAAAGAACAAATCAAGAACGATGTCTTAGATCTGGCTTCAAAAATAGCTAATGATTATACAGTAGACGTCTATGTTAATACAGCGGATATGCCGGAGAAAAAAGTCGTGTACTTAACTGTGACAGGGACATCAGCAGAGCATGGAGATGACGGAGCTACAGGTAGAGGAAATAGAGCAAACGGATTAATTCCTCCAATGAGGCCTATAAGCTTAGAAGCTACAGCAGGTAAGAACCCAGTAAACCATGTCGGCAAGATCTACAACGTTGTTGCTAGAAGAATAGCTGAGAAAGTATATGCCGAAATAGATGGGTTCAAAGATGTATACGTCGAGCTCTTGAGCCAAATAGGTAAACCAATAGATCAGCCCCTCGTAGCCAGCATAAAGATCATACCAGATGAATATGGCGAAGAACTCCCAACACATGTAGTTGAGGAAATCAAGGCAATAGCTGATGAAGAATTATCCAATATCACCAAAATAACATATGAGATCCTCGAAGGAAAAGAAATGTTGTATTAGGATATAAATTATTCAAAAGGGGATAGTTTTTCAACCCCCAGTTTTTTCTTCCTCTCCTCCTGGTATTCTTCTATTAACTTGATCACTTTTTCATATTCTTTTTCAGCTTCTATTTTCTCAATCATGTTCCACTGTTCGGCAATTTTGTTCAAGATGCCTTGTTTTACAAAAACAATGTTTTCATATATTATTGCGTCAGGAGAACTAACAAGGGGTACACGGAGATCTGTATATAGTTCTCCATAGTCTTTATGAGTAATGATCGCTATTTTCTCCTTTCTCAAGTACTCAATTATATCCATTGATAATGGCATAATTTCGTCTACAAAAACTATTTTCAACCCATTATATTCATACATCTTATCAACGATCTTTTTCATGCTAGCTATAGATAAGTTTCTTACACGTGGTATTCCTATATATTTATTCGTAGATAGCTTCTCAAGTATTTTCTCTAATTCATATTTTTCTTTTAGTAACTTGTTAATAACCTCGTCTTTCCGGCATAGTTGTTCCTTCAAACTCTTTATCTCTTGTTCTAGCAAATAGATCTTTCTCTTAATTTCAGCATCGCCTATATTCATGTTCTTAAGACTTTTAAGTTCAAGTTTTAGCTCTTCGATAACAGCATCCTTTTCACGTAGTTTTCTTTGAAGCTCAAATATCTTATTTCTCAAGATCCTGTTTTCGTTCCTCAGTTTCTCTATTTTATTAGAAAGTTCATCAGATATTCTATCTGTATCCATGCTTGCTTCTTTACTAGTTCTTGTAGTGTTTTCTATCTTTGTATCTAGATTATTGAGAATTCTTTCTAGTTCTTGTTCGAGAGCTTCTGCTATGCTTTTTCCACGTGCTATTGATATCTTCACGTTTTCAACACTAATTCCCAAATCCATGGAGTATACTTTGTTTTCTGCTTGGATCAGTTTGTCCTTAATTGATAAATAGGCTTTATAAGCAGCTGCCAATGCATCTCTTACATGTGAATCCTTAACTTCGATGTCAGGATATTTTTTCACGATCTTGTTTACTAGTTCTTGTTTCTCATCAGTTGATAAATCATGCGGTGGAGCATAGACCTGTGCATTTAGTGCTGCCGCTATTTTTTTGATTAATTCTGGCGGATGCATCACGTCTGTTGAGATAATTGTTGCTATACCTAGTCTTGATATAATGTTGAGGATTTCTCCTCTATCAAGGTTTTTGGAGCTGTGGAGGTAAATTGGTCTTCCAGAGAGATCAAGTATTGCTAATCCAGTAC
>JAMOPC010000043.1 GCA_027064845.1 Desulfurococcales archaeon
TAAGAGCCCCTACGACCAGCATAGAGCTAGCCGGTCCCTTGTGGGCGAGAACTGTGCTCCGATGAGCCTACTCGTTCTTCTTCTCAATAATTTAAAATAAATTAGGCACATTACTAGGCAGTAGAGAGATTCTGAGACAAGGTACATAGAAATGGAGTCAAATCATCGAGTTAAGTATAGGTTATTCCCCCCCATTTTAGGTCCGCTTTCTTTTTCAATTCTATTATAGTTGTTACCCTTCCCAATGATCCCAAGGGCTAACACCTCCCCGAAGGGGACTTTCAATTCTATATATGTTGTTACCCCACTAGGTAAACAGTTTTTTACTAATGTAGATGTAGAAATCAACTTTAAATTCTATTATTGTTGTTACTTACTACTGACCACTTTATAGAGGCAATGGGTTCCTTCAATATCTTTCAATTCTATTAGTATTGTTACGCAAAAAGAAATTGTTGAGAGCCTCAATAAGTTAGCCGAGCTTTCAATTCTATTAGTATTGTTACTGGTAAAGGATATGAGCGTCATATTCGAGCCCGAGCCCGCTTTCAATTCTATTAGTTATTGTTACATAAATAACCTAATAAATGAATTAGCATGGGCTATAATAGACTTTCAATTCTATTAGTATTGTTACTTTGGTCGAAGTTTGTGTGTCTGTTTCTAGTTTTTCTCGAACCTCATATATTAGGGTTTCTCTGTAGGATCTCGAGTAAATAGTCTTCGATTGGATTTCCATTGGTGTTTTCGGTAATGTTTTATGCTGATTTTTCTTTGTCTGTTGTTATGTGCTCTGGTTTTTGGTTTGTATGAGTATAAGAGATAATTGTTCTTTTACTTCTTCATAATTCTGATCTTTCATGATTAGGGTGCATCCCTATTAATCAATAGTTCTTACTCTTAATAGTAAGCTTCTTGGCATTAATACTCAGGAATAAAAACTCGGAATCCCCATCTACTCCTCTCAAAAGTATTGAACCCCTCCCTACACAAAACACCTTACTCTCCCTGAAAATACTCAACATATCACTAATAGTAACCTGGTCGAAGACTCTTAACAATAATCCCACCAGATCAGAAACAAATAAATACTATTCGAAACAAAAAACAAAGATGACAACAAACCTTCGACCAAAGTAACAACAATAATAGAATTGAAAGACTCCTGGAGGTTCTTTTTGTTAAATAAAGAATGTTCTGGTTGTTAACAATAGTATAATTGATAATGATTTATTACTATATGATGTGATATTATTGAGGGATTTTACTCTTTGTGGTTTTTTGTTTCTTTTATGTTGGTGTTTTGGTAGTGTTGGAGATTTTCTGGTATAAATATTTTGTCTTGGATCGGGTTTTGTAATGTTTGCGTAGAAGTTTTATTTTTTCTTGAGATGATATATGTTACTAATTATTGTTTAATGAATTGTTCGGGGTTTGGGGATCTCTTGAGTGGACAGTCTGTGGTTCTTCCTTCGGGTTATGAGCATTCGCTTATATTGTTGGCTTCTTCGATTACGATGCTTCATGTAGGTTCTGGTAGGAGTTATGGTGTGGTTGATCTTCCTATACAACGTGATCCTATGGGTTATCCAATAATTCTAGCGTCTTCGTTTAAGGGTGCCTTTAAAGCTAATTTACTAGCATATAGTGGTATTAACAAAGAAATAGTTGAAGGATTTCTCGGCTCAGAACCAGATAAGAGTCCGAGCATACCAAGCTTAATGCTGTTCACTGATCTAGTTCCATTCGCTATACCTGCTCCAAGTGCCTCTCACGGATTAGTATATGTTACAACTCCATATTTGCTAACAAAGATTTTCAACTATATAGAGGTAGTAAAGAATACGAAATTAGACGAAGAGAAAGTTAATGAACTAAGTATAAGGAAACTAGAACACAATGTATGGAAAACCCTCATAGATACCCTACTTCAAGAATCCATTGATTTGAAAAATAATGAAGTTATAGTCATTGGTAAAATATTTGAAAACATGAAAAGTTTAGAAGTAGGCACAACCATATTCGTGATCAAAAATATCCTTGATCTCAAACAGGAACTCAAAAATGGGAAAAAATATAACAAGTTAGCCGAAATTATTATGAACTTAAATAAACTCTACAATTACAGGCATGTACTTGACCACCTAGTAGTGGTTTCTGATGATATAGGTAAGAATGTTATTGATAAAACAATACTTGTAAACTACAGGATCAGAATTAATAGAGAGACAAAAACAGTTCAAAGAGGAGCCTTATGGAGCGAAGAATACTTACCTTATGGAACATTGTTCTTCGCACTAGTGCTCTATAAGAATGTCGATAATCTTGTAAATCAATTAAAAAAACATAGTAAAAGAGAAGAATTCACAAAAATACTAGAGATTTACAAGAACGCCTGGGACAAACGTGAACTGATCCTCGATGCCCTTAGAAACTATCTAATTGTTGGTGGCAAAGAAACTATTGGTAAAGGCATGGTGAAGCTAGATATCCACGGCATTACTACGAGTAGAGGTGAACTATAGAAATGACACATATAGATCCTATTGAAGAAGCTCTAGATACAGTATTACATATTGATCATATTTGTAGCAAACTAGAACAAATATACAATAAAATAATACAAAAGAATGAAAGCAAAAAGCTCGATAAATGTGGAAGCTCTATTGCTAGAAGATTCTCAGATTTACCAAGCCTAATAGTGACAACAGGATTAATACCAGTATTAACATTTTATTTATCAAAACTCTCGCGAGAAGACAATACGTATTTTAAACACTTATTGAAGCTATTTCGGGAAAAAACTAATTTGAATAAGATAATAGAAGACCTTGCCAGAGATCAGAGTAAAAAAGATCCAGAAAAGCAGAAAGAAAAAATAATTAGATATTTGGTTAGCGAGTTTACCGAAGAGAGCAAGGGATATCTTATAGGACTTATCATAATTACGAATTATTTGAACAAAGTAAATATCGTAAATATTATTGATGGATATGATCTTAAATACTTAGCCAAGGATTTAAAGGAAATCCGCGAAGGAAAAAGTAAGCCTTGTGAAATCATTGTTCAAAAGATTCTCGAACCATACTTATTAGAACTTAAAAAGCTTACTCGGGGATTATTTGGTGAAAAATAACCAACTAGATATAATAATCCAAGAAATTGAGTACACTAACCAATCCGAGAAAAAGGTTCCAAGCATAGAACTTGAATTTATCAATATAACTCCTTGGTGGGGCGGATTAGAAGAACCAAAAACCATTAGATGCCTCGACAACAATTGTAACGAATACCAAATATCGCTACCAAGAACTAGCAGCGTCAAAGGACTATTAAGATGGCTAATGAGAATCGCTGTGGCGAGCTATATTCCAAGTACAGAACTTGAGAAGTACGGATATAAAATAGTAGATTGCTTCCCAACATGTCTTTCAACTAATGAAAACATAAGGAAGTTACCAGGACTTATCGAAGTATTATTTGGAACAACAAGAGGAAACATAGCAAGACAAGGAGCAGTAAATATAATAGTTAAATCAAGGATTATATGTGGAAAGCCTTTTTATGCGAGTAAGTATAGTATTGATAAATTCGTAAGGGAATTAAAAACTATAACAAGAAAAATCCATGCGGGAATTCTAGAGAACCTAGCTTATTGTATTCTTTCAAAAGAGTTAGTCTTAATTAATAATCGGTATCAATATTATGATGAACGAGCATGTAGAGATGTATATCGATTTGAGTATATAAGAGATTTCTTAAAATTATTCTCCATACCGAGAATGGCCTTACTTTCTCAAGGACTCTTTAAGAAATTCAATGTATTATCCAAAGAGTTATTCGAGCTACAACCCATAAGGGAGAACTGCATTAAAGTAAATATAATGATAAATGTATTTCCCGAAAAACTAAGAATCGAAGAGAAGTCAACAAAGACTAATATTGCCTTCAAATATCAAGACGCCATAGAGTTATTCAGGCACTTAATAGAATTAGGACTAACCTTTTTTGGGTTAGGAAAAGCTTCTTCACGCGGTTTCGGAAGATTTGTATCGAAAAATGACGATGTAATAGGAAAAACTGATCCAAGAGACGCTCTAAGAAATAAAGTTGAGCGTGTTCTAAAATCTACAGAAAGACTTCTTATAAAATATTATAAAGAAGAGAATCTAAAGAAGCAATTACCGATATATAAATATGAGAACAAATATACTAAAATACCAAGGTTATCAACTTTATTGAACAAAGAATACAATCCAATTATTTGGATAAATAATCCCCGTCATCCATGCCTGTTACCATCACGTAGTTTAACAACTAGGTCAAAGAATAATAGTATTATACGTAGGATAGAGAATAATATAAGGAATTATTGTTCACCAAATAGTAATCCCGATCCTTGCAAAGATATTATACATTATCTAAGTGCTATAGGTAAAGCTACTTTAAAGAGTACATGGAAACTATATTGGTACTATTTACAAGGTAATCCGCGGATAAGAATAATCGACTATGTTAAAAAACCTGGATTTAAATTCCATACATGGTGTCTTGGATTACCTCGTTCTGTAGATATTAATCCCTCTAAGACGTATTCAAAACAACAAGAGAAAGAACCTAGACCTCGTCATACTGGATACGAAGTAGTAACACTAGATAAAGGCATTTACAAATACGATGTAGTAGTTAAAAGCATATCTAGTATGTTTAAGCGATGGCGCTCACCAATAATATTTACGCCTTTTCCTGATAAAAGTGGTATTCTAGTATTTTGGCTGCCTTTTAATGATGTTGAGATATTTGTAAAAGGTGTTAGTAAAGGCGGGAAAATAGCGAAGTTATCTCATATAAGTTTTCATGAGGAATACCCTAGAAAAGCTGATCATGTAGTCATCAGTATCGATGAAGGTATTTCAAATCAAAAAGTTTCTATAGGAAATAGGAATTATGAAACTGGAAAGGCCTGCATAGATAGTAATAGTAAGCCTAGGGTCAAAACAATTAGATCTATTAATGTTTGTGTAGAAGAAGTTTGTAGAAATGCTCTTGATTTTATCACTTTTCTCCTAGAAAGGGGTAAGAGTGGGAGGTGATCAGAGTTTCCTCTTGGTAACCATAGCGAAAATAAATCGAGAGATTCGTTATTAATATGTTTTGAAAACTATGTTGTTAATGTATTGTGTATCTATGAAGGATCGTGTAAAAGTGAATTGAAGGATCTTCGTAAGGAATTCATTAGGGATCTTATTAGGAGCTTTTCTCGTAATAATGTTAATGCAAATCTAGAGTTGGCTAGAGAGATTGTTGGGGAGAGAATTGAGGGATTATTGAGGATGGGGTTTAATGTGTTTATAGTTGATGCCGTATTGGAGGTTCCTGGTGTGTTTGGGTGTTCTCATGGTGTTCTTAGGAATGTTTTTGAGGTTGGTTTATTTTGGGATCATATTGTTGATTTGCCTTTTATACCTGGTTCTAGTTTTAAGGGAGGTGTTCGTGGTTCTTTGGAGGCACTACTTATTGGTAAAGGGAAGAGTGGTTGGGAGGATGATGTCAAGATTTTGTTTGGTGAAGGCGGGGATCGTGGATGGGCTGGTTCCTTGTTGTTTTTGGATGCGTATCCAGTGGGTTTGAGCGAGGGGACTAAGTATTTGCTTGAACCCGATATTCTTACTCCGCATTATCAGAAGGATACTGAAACTATTGGGTTCGAGTACGAGGTTGAACCAGTACCTATATCTCATATCTCGATCGCGCCTGGGACTATATTTAGATTCGTAGTTGCTTATAGCTTGAACGATGATTTGGAGGAAGCACTAGTTAATATTGGATCATATATAGAGTTAGGGAACAGAGTTGCTCATTCAATAGTGATGCTTAGTATCCTTAGGAATGCCTTTGAAAACTACGGGTTAGGAGCTAGAACTAGTAGAGGATATGGAAGATTTTCTATACAAAGACTAAGTGTGGAAATGGGAGGTAGGAGGTTTAATACACCTGTAGAAATCAGGTCCAAGAATGCTAGGAGAAGTAGAGGGCTGAGAAAAACGAAGAAGGGGGTCTAGACGAATGGATCTCGACAAATTAATTGTCTTAAAGACTCTGTCCTTAATACATGATCCTCCTTGGAAACCATTAGTTATTATAGGTAAGAAAGTTGCACATCCAAAAAGAGAAGAGATCAAGAGTCTGTTAGGGAGCGAGGCAGACAAACTAGATTCGCATGAATTAGATGCCATAGCTCTAGCTAAGCAGATCGGAGTTTTACCTAGTACCTATATGGAACATCTAGAAGTTATTCATAGAATAGACTATGTTTCCTCCGGTTTTGATAGATTATTACTGTATAAGATCAATCCTAAGATTAAGAGTGATGCAGTAATGTTATTGAACATATTTGATCCAAATATATGTCTTTTTCAAGAGGAGAATAAGGAAAATGAATGCGATTACCTACGAGTAATAGGCAATGAAGTAGTTGTTACTGTGAAGAATGCTGCTAATTTGTTTGGAGATAAGCTTTCCGGGGTCTTGAGAGATATAGACGATGAGATTCTTAGATATCATGTTTTGTGGTACCTGATCGAGCCTTTATGGCTTGATGTGTGTCGTGATAGTGGTGGTTATTCTAGGCCTTATTGTGTGATGCCAAGTGATACACGGGTTCCTACGCATAGTGTTTTTGACCATGTATATGCTACTGCTATGGTATCAAATATATATGATGGAAAGAGGTTTGACGGATACATAGTATTAGTGGATTATGCTAGTGTGCAAGAGTATATTAGTAGTTCGAGGAAAATAAGGGATCTATGGGTTTCTTCCTGGATATCCTCGTTGTTATCATGGCTAACTATTGAGCCGCTCGTAGCTTGTTTTGGACCTGATATTGTTGTTAAGCCATCGCTCAGAGGCAATTGGTTTTATACGGCATGGCTAATAACTAAGCTTAGAGAAAAAGGACATAATACAAAAGATCTTGAAAGGATTGCCGAGAAAGCATATGGTTTTGAAGGTTGTCCATTGCAACCAGTTATGCCTACGCATGTAACCCTTTTGTTGCCAAGAATAGAGAATTTAGATCCGATAAGATGCTCTGAGATTAGTAGCATGGTGGATAAGGATTGGTACGAAAGATTATTTCTTGCCCTTAGGTCTGGGGATACAAATAAGCTAAGAGAACTACTAGTTGAGGTAGGTAAGAAAGCCTGGATAAGAATAGTCAATGAGATCCTTAAGGATGAACTATTAGAGGGGCTTATAAGAGCAACTATAAAGCCAATGGGAAACAAAGTAGATGAAAGGAATATTATTAAGATAAAGGAGTTTATACGAGAAGTAGCTAGTGAGCCTCCTCTTCCTCTTCGCTTGATAGTGTATAGGATAAACAGAATTTACGAAAAGTATTACAGGAAGTGGCTTAAGAATAAATTCAAGCACGGAGACCGTGACAAGGATAATAAAATATATTATGATGTAGAGAAGAGAAAGCTTGTATTCAGTATGGATGGTAAGTCTTACAAGATAGATGAGGAAACGCTATTCTACCACTATATGATGAAAGAGTTTCTACCTAGTAGAGAGGCCTTATACAAGCTAACAAGAATCGATCCCCTCGCATATAGGCTTCCCGAAGCCTGGTCTAAGTACGCGGATCCTCTTGGAAAAGTCTTTAAACATTTGAAATACTGTACAGTTTGTGGTAAATATGCAGGAATAGCAGGATCGACTAGTGAGAACTGGGAGAAATTCTTAAAGCAACTCGCCAAGGATTCGTTATTAGAGAAGATCAGCGGATTATTTGGTGAAGGAGAAAGACTTTGTCCTAAATGTCTGCTTAAAAGACTCTTAACTATTAAAGAGAATTATGAGAAAGTACTTGAAATTACTGGTTTAAAACCAAAGCATACTGAATGCCCAGATATATGGGTTCCCACAACTAATGATCTCGCTAATCTAGATAATATATTATCAATTCTAGGAGTAGGAGGAAGATTAAAAGACAGTATAGAGAATGTATTCTACAAGTTATCGAAAATGAGTTCTGAAGAGAGAACAGGATTCATAGTCAAGCTAGTTACTTTATCAAAAACACTTAGCGAACTACATAGATTCGATATTTCAGTACTACCTCTTAGAGAATTCAAGGAAATCAGTATTAGAGTTAATGAGGTATGCCGGGATATAGAAGAAAAACTTCAAGGATGTAGTGAGAAACTAATTAGTAGTATTGAAAAAATAATTGGTTCTATAATAGAAGCATTAACCGAGGACGATTATAGAGAAAAATTCATTAAAGAACTAGATAAAATGCGTAAATACAATAAAGACATTGTCTCATGGATTGAAGAAATATTGGATAAACTACCACGTTTGACTAAATACGTGATTATTAGAGGAGATGGCGATTCTCTCGGCAGTTGCCTATTGAGCGGGAACCTAGGATATAGTGGGGAAGAATATATCAATAAAATAATTAATAAAGTAACGAAGTCAATTGATAAGGATGTATTAAATGATGAGTTTGAGATTTGGAAGAAACTACTGAAGATTCTATCAGAAAAGCTTGGTACAACGATTCCTGTTACTCCATCATATCATTATTCTGTTTCAAGAGCACTCAGTCTTGGTGCTATTAGGGATTATGCTATTGTTAAAAAGCATCATGGGTTCTTAGTATATACTGGAGGCGACGATATACTAGTTCTCTCACCCACATATTTGTTTTTAAAAGAACCAGTTATACCATATCTTGAAATATTGAGAGAGACTAGACTGAATTACTGGGGCTACAATGTATTCAAATTCTACGAAGGATTCCATGTAGGGCCGACACCATATATTGATCTGAAAGAATATATTCCTATAGTTTCACCAGCAATAAGAATATTCGGTAGATCGTATGGTATAGTCTTGGCTCATTATCGTGACCCCTTAAGCATAGTTTTAAGAAAATCTGGTTCCGTCGAAGAATCTTCCAAGAAGAGCGTCTCAGGACCAATAGAATGCATTATAGATAAACAAAAACAGTCAAACAGGTGTGGAAAAGATTTGATAATTAAAGATCATTTAACGATACATGATATGAGGAGTTATGTTCACGCAACAGTTCCGTTAAGGCTATGGAGTAACGATATTGTAGCAATACATGATAAGATTAAGAAATTCCTAGGCCTCCTTAATGAAGGAAAGATATCAGTTTCTCTTCTCTACGATATCTATAGCTACAGTTATGAAAAGATAATTAAGAAACTAGTTGAGAAAAAGCAATTCGGCTATGCTGAAAAAATACTATTTAAGATCTTTAAGCAAAACACTAGCATTCATGATGAGGATATACTGAAAAAATACTTCAACGAATTATTTAGGGAAGGGAACAAATCTCTCCTAATGATGGTTACAGTTGGTCTGGATGAAGAAATAAAGGAGTGCTGTGTCGAAAAAACTGTTTACCAAATCAATACTGATCATTTTAGAAGTGTGGTTCTAAATCTTATTGATTTGGTAAAGATTATTTCTAAGGGTAGATAGATATGGTATCTATAAGGATAAGGCCTATAGATAAGGCTAGGTTTAGATCATATGGTAGTTTTGAAGCCTTGGCGCACGGTCCTGCTACGAGTGCTAGTACGTTAACCTATCCCTTGCCAACAACTATTGCTGGTGTATTATCATCATATGTTTATCCCTCTGTGAATATAACAAAAACATCTATAGACGAGATGGATCTTTATGAAGACTTTTTAAATTATCTATTCTTTAACAAGCTAAAATGTAATGGAGACTGGAGTATTCGGGGAGGGTTCTTGTACATTACCGGAAATAATGATGAGAAATTATATGTTGCTTTAGGGAATGTCTTTAAAGAATACGAGACTTTGAAAAAATTATTATCAAGCGAAAATGGTGTGCTAGATGTTTATCTTGATAATCTTGAAAAAATAGTTGATGGTATCAATCCTGGTAGGGTTTTGGTACGTATATACAATGATAAGATAGACAAAGACAGAATAGTTTTGAAGAGAATAGGTATAGGGTTAGAGAAAGGCGTTAAGATAACGAGAACTGGTTATATATATTTAGCATCTGATCTCTATTTCTCGGCAATAACCAAGGAAGTAAAGGGATCTTCCTCCGGATTGTATGTTGAGGTTGTTGGTTTAAGATGTGAATATGAATTGTCCTTTATTACACGTTTTGCAGGTGAGGGTTATCCAGCAGAAATACGGATAGGAGGAGAAGACACAATATATAACCAATTAAACGATCATGAACAATGCCTAGTCTTAGTCCAGCTAACACCAACCATATTATCACATAATGTAGCGAAAAAAGTAGAGAACTATACTGGTCTTACACTAACAATTATCTACGAAGATCTCCTCAGAGGATTCGCAGAAACATTTCTAGCAATTGGAGACACAAGCCTAGTAACAGATCTATTCAAATCAAAAATCACCGCAATACACCCCGGATATAGCCTAGCACAAAATAGATACAGAAACCCCTATACGGTAATAACTGGAAACCCACTAATAATAGCAAAAGGATCTCCAAAAGAAATCTACAGAAAAGGAGTAGGCGAATACACAAAGTATGGGTGGGGAACACTACTACCAATACCTATAAACGAAAAAATCTGCATAAGAGCTGAGAAAATAAAACAATATATGAAATGCCTCTAATTTGTTTCAGAAAATCCTATTAATGTAACCATTCAATTGTTTCTTTTCTTTAATAGGTTTTCTATAATTTTATTTACTTGTTCGCGGCAACTATCTCTATACCTAATATATATCCTTTTACCTATAGACATTATATCTATGGAATTCCTTTCTAGACCTGCATGTGCTAAGAAGTTTCTTTCATCTATATCTTTACATTTTATATCAAACTCTTGGCTCTTGAACTTGGCAATTATTTGTCTAATTCTGTCGTGCATAATCACTTTTAGTATCGTGTTCTTTAGTATGGGATAATTATTGAGTAATTCAGCGAGGTCATATATAGCTGTATAGGGTATTGGAGTATCTATGTATAAACTTAATTTCTCTTTTATTCTTTTCACGCGCTCCTTAATATCATGTATTTCGTTTTTCAATAAGATTTCTCCGGGACCTACTAAACCTATTTTCTCAGCGTATTTTTCCAAATAATCAATACTGATTAACGTATTATGCCCTTCATTTTTACTCTTTAGAATTTCCTTAAGAAGTTTTAATAAGTATATGATGCTAGTAATCTCGTTCGATTGTAATGCATATTCATATTCTATTTTTATGCTTTTTTCGTTAGGGATGGATTTTCTTTTGGATAGAGCTTTATGAATCGTTTCTACTATACTGTTTATTTTATTGCTTGTTTTCTCTAAATTGCTTGTATTGTGGAATGTCAAGGTATATAAGACAAGTCCGTATTCTGATTCAGTTAGTATTCCTTTTGCTTTGCTGAAGTATTCTTTATATAGTTGTTTAATTTCTTTGTCTAAGTTGATTATTTTTTCGGGAGGTTTTGTTTGTTTTATCATTTTATATATTAGTATATTGTTGATATCCGGGATATTCTTTTCAACATTTATGATTATTTCTCTTAGTAGGCTTAGGGGTGTTTCCTTTACTTTAAGAACTTGTACTAGGTGGATCTTTGCTTTTTGCAATATTTCAATTACTGGGTCGCTGTTAAGTATAGCTATTGGGATGCTCTTATTTGTTAAAGCGCTGTAGACTTTAGTTGCTCGTAAAACAGCATCAACTGCTATAACTGGTAAGTAGTTTATTCCGTGGCTTATATCGAGAATTATAGCACTTGGTTTTATTTCATTAAGTTTATCAAAGAGATCTAGTTCTAGTACAAGAGCAGTATTTTGAGGAGAACCTATAAATTCATAATACTTCTCTTTATCACTTTCATATTTTAGTTTATATAAACCAACTCCAGGAAGTATTCTGATAGATATGCTTTCCTCTTTTATGAGTTTTTCATTTATTAGTTTCTCAAAGTATTTATCTACAAATAGTCTGAGTACTTCTTCGGCTCTTCTACGTACTTCATTGTAATCTTCTGGATCTTTTTCATAGAATTTCCTTATCTTTTCTTCATTTAGTTTTCTTATTAGTTCTTTTCTTTCCTCTTCATCTTCCCTTATATTACTTGGATTAAGTTTTGGTGGACATGCTAGTGTATCTACACCATATATTAGTATTTGTATGTCGATGTCCTCTTTACTCGAGTATTGCTCTGTTAGTTTCTGTGTAAGGGCTACTGTTGTTGAGTACGTTGGTATTTCTTCATTGCTCCATTGCCATTCTGTTAGTTTTGTCCACTTATGTGTTTCTTCTGGAGGAATTGGTGGAATATACTTTGCTTTTTTCCAGGAGCCCGGGAACCCCCATGTGGCTATTAGGAGTATTTTCACTTTCTAACCCTGTCTTCTTCTATATCTTAATAGTATCTTGGCTAACTTATGTGTTTCTGGTAGTGGTTTTCCATTTATGGTTAGTCCTAGTCTGTCCGTTATTTTTGCTACGTCTTGTGGTAGTGGTTTTGTTTTTGTGGCTAGTATTTGTTCGAGGATTTTCTCCATGTTCGGTGTTAGTTGTAGTTCTAGCACAGGTATTTCTACTATGTTTTTCATGTATTCGTGTATATAGTATGCCGTATCTACTCCGAGAATGCTTGATACTAGTAGTAGGAAGCTTGATTCTGGCTTGAATCCTGCTGTAAGGTTCGCTAGGATCCTGTCGTAGTTTTTGCTTTTGATTATTCTCTCGCCGATCTTCTCGATTAGGCTTAATAGTCCTCTCCAGAAATTCTTACCAAAACCTGGAACAGTGTCGATCTCCGTTTTTCCGAGCCTATGGTTCTTATCCCTAAGCGCATTAAGCCCGTTTATTTCCAAGTACTCCTTAATCACTCGGGCACAGAATAGACTTGTACCAGTATCTGTAGGGTAAAGGACAACATCATGCACCACATTGTTTATCCCTTTATCTACGAGATAATCTATGTAGCCGAGGAAAGAGTTAAGCTCGGCAGAAGCCAACCGCGGATCAGAAGAAACAAACGCTAAAACATCCTTGAGAACATCTGAAGAAACACGAGCGTGCTCACCAGCATCCTTATCCCAAAACGTGTCCGGGCCTGCCTGAGACCAGTTCTTCAATCTCTCTATATGCTTTTCCAAAATACTATAATCCTTCGAGAAACGATAAGCATTCCTAACAATACTAGTACCAACAGTTACCAAATGTAGGAACAACAGATCACCCAATGAGCAAACACCTCTCTTATAGATAATTATTTGGAGAATTTAGAAAAAGGATTTTATGGCTTGGTTCATTCTTTGATTTTCTTTATTATTGTTGATGGTGCTATTGTTAGTATTATTCCTTTGCCTAGTTTGAATTCTATTGGTTCTCCGTCTGCTTCTTTGAATATGTATTCGCTCTCGATTATGTGTTTTTTGAATAGTTTGTGGAGGCTCCATAATGGTTCTGTTTCTTCTTTTGTGGCTAATCGTACTTTGAGCCCTATTTCTTTGGCGTCTTCGTATGTTATTGCTGCTCCATGCTGTTTGTAGCTGACTAGTTTTTCTGCTACTTCTCTAGCTTTATCCGGATCATCTTTGAACATTCTGTTGCTTAGAACCCTCGTGGCAAGATCAATGTTGTGTTCTACTGCTCTCTTATAGTCTCCAAGCTCAATTACCGGGATCCTATCAAGTATCTCCCTTGCTAGTTCTTTCGGTATCTCCTTGCTACCAAGCATATGTATAAGCTCCAGAATAGACTGGAGAGGGACGTATTTATCACTCCTCTCATCATATAATACAGGGTCAATTGGGCCGAGCTCAGTTATTGGAAGCATAACGATCTCGTCGCCACCACAAGCCAGCAATGTGGCAGCACTCTTAGCATACCTCGGAACATAAACAGTAAGCTTCCCACGAGCCATGTCTTGCAAATACATAGCTAAGAGATAAGCTTCATCAATATTACCACCACCAGAAAACAACACAACAGATAAACCATCAACACTACCAAGCTCCCGTAAAACATCATAAACCGAGTCAACAGCACTTGCATTGATAAACCGATGAACACCAAAAAACAGAGGAACGACGGGATTACCTACTAGATCTTCGAGTTCTTTAATAACAGGTAATGCGTTATTAACAAATGTTTTAAAAGAGTAAATGTGTTCTACAATATGGTTTGATAAACTCATTAGTATCCCCTTTGTTTTTAATGTTTTTATGTTGTTTCTCTTTTTGTTGCGCCGCACTTTGTACATCTATACAATACTGATACGGTATCTCCTCGGAAGTTTGTGAAGATCTCTTCGATGACCCAGTTATGTTCACATTTTGAATCTGTTTTGAACATGTGTAGGTTGAGTAACCTCATATGTATCGCCCAACAGAATATTAAGTAAAACTAATATTTAAAGCTTTTTAAATAGGTATAGATGGTTAAGAATGGTAAAGTATAGGCTAAAGGTTTTAAATGATTTTGGTGAATAAAATAGGTGGTGAATGGTAATGACTGTGTTTGAACTATTGAAATCATGTGATGAAAGAGAAACAATTGTTTCGGTCATTAAAGATCTTGGGTCAGAACTAGAAATCGAACAAACAGTAGGCGGAACAAAGGGAACTGATTATATGTATGTATATGAAAACGGGAGTTTAATCAATATTAAATACTTAGGATGCTCAAGATTGATTTCTAAAGAGAAATGGGGACGAGCTAGAACTCTTGAAATTTATAGATTACCGAAATCAAAGTTACTTGGAAAAGCAATATTCGTGTTCAGCTTTACAAATAGCGGATATCTACACCTAAATATTTGTCAAATCGACAACGTGATTAAATGCTATTATTGTCCACTTAGTTCCAAAGAAACATACATAAGACTTGCTAATATGTTTAAGCCAATTGGCGGTGAAAGATATTTCTTAAAAGTATACCTAGAATTTGTGCCAAAATTTGTGAAAGAAATAAAGAACGTCATGAAGCGATCGGGAGCTACGGAAATTTTCTTTGCTTCACATGCGAAGAGAATTGAAGAAGTTTTTGAAGACCCTTATCTATCCATACTTTCAACAATGGTTATACATACATGGCAAGGTAGGTTACTATCCCTTCAGAAAAAACTATCAAGTATAGCTGAACTTTGGGTCCTAGCTAAGATCATTGAGGCCATAGACGGAGAAACTATCACAGAAGAAGGAAAAAAGGGAAATATGTGGTGGGTTGAGTTCACAACAAATCGTCCTTTTGCATATATTCGTTCTAGAATAACAAATAAAACGTATACAATCTATTATCAACCCACTATTTATCCGCACATAATTTCGGGATTTCTACCTCATACACCAAAGTTGCATCTTATTCCCGACATTGTAATATTTGAAGGTATTATAACGCAATATATTGAGTGGGGACACCTCCACGAGCTTATAGAACAAGGAAAAAGACCGAAACTCGTTGTCGAAGTCAAAACTGGATTAGAAACAACCGAATGGGGAAAACCAGGATATGTTCTAAACCAACTCATTTCATACAGAAAATACCTCAATCCAGAAAATATAATCTTAGCTGTGATTATGCAACTCAAAAATTATATAAAATCAAAGATAAGATCACAAAACATAGAAATTATTGATAATTTACTCAGTACTATGAATATGAAGAAATTTAAAGAATACGTACTTGATGCTCTCGCATAAAAGTATGTAATTGTATTTGGAAAAATAACGGATTAAATGATGAATTATATCCTTTTATTAAACTATTTTGATCTTAATTTATAAGAAGAGTTGCAATTACTCGTGTTTGCAGAGATAAGAGCTCTCTAAAATTAGTGATGTTGTGTAATGTGTATCTCCAAGGCTTTGTTCTATACATTTAGTTATTAGCTACTATTTTCTGTTTTGGACACAATGCAATAAAGACTATTTGTTATTATAGTTCTTCTAATTGACTATCTTCTGTTGTGAAGTAGAATCATACTGTTTTAACGTATTTTCCGTATCTCATTAGCCATTCTAGTGGAACGTTTTCTGCTATTGTTGAAAACTTTGCTGGAGGTATATGATTTCTTTAACAAGGTAGTTGCGGATTTCATTTCATTTTCTTCTCTAAAGTCTACAGATATGCTCTCCTTTACGAACTCTATATATTCTCTCTAGATTAACATACCTGACTCTATAGCCGACTCTAAGCCAACCGTTACGGGACTGTATATGAGTATCACCATTAGCCAATCAAGATCTACACTTATAAGTAGAATCCGGGACTGGTGCCAATTATCTTCTCAATATTACTGAAAGGTAATCGTACAAATGGCTATTTTACTGAATGAGATATATTCTGAGAAGTTCGTATTTGCTCATCGATAACGCTACTCATCTAAATAATCCTATGTTTAATTCCTGGAAAAGTTATTTGTCGAGTATTTTCACTAAAACCTTTATTATTTGCTTAACCAGTCTTCGCAAGTTTTCTACGAACTTCTTGAAACCATAAACAGGTTAGACTATATCATTTAGCAAAATTCTCCGTAACTATATTGTTTTATTATACCTGATTATGATGTAAATATTTACTTATTCATGCCAACTTGATACAATAGAGGTCAAATGAAAAATAGATTACGTTTACCTCTTATTTGTAGAAGTTAGCTATTATCCAGTCTTTAAATGGTTTTGGTACTTTAACGGTATATATAAATATTGGTCGATAAGACTTTTGATATAGTATGTCTGCATACTCGATTGTTTCTTGATCATCCTCGTCAGATAGATTACCACTAGTAAAAATAACTATTATGTCGCCTTCCTCTATTACTTCAAGTGCTTTCTTAAGAGCATTCTTTATGACAATTGGTTCGTTTTGTGAATGTTTTATTTTTGATAGTACTTGTTTTGGATCAATCTGTTCCCTGATTAATTCTCCTAACACATTATTGGAGAATAATATGAGATGTATGCCGCAATCGTTTTCCTCCGCTACACTGTTTAGCTCGGAAACAAAACCAGTATACTCTTCATCACTAACAAAACCCGAAGCATCAACCAGCACCACCAACTTAAAAGGCTTTAACCATTCATACCCAGGAGCCATATACGGAGCCCTACGATTTATCTTTCTCCACGTCTCTTCAACCTCCATCCCACGTTCAACAACACAAGATTCCAATTCTTCCATCCATTCCTTAAACGTGTTACTCATACCCGTTCCCCATCCGCTTGATTTATGATTTTATACTAAGCCTCAACAACGTAATTGCATACAGCTTGAGAAACTTCTCTATTTGTACAGGTGATTTGCTATATCTCCTGATATTAAATAGTATTGGTTCAAGGACTCTGTGGAAGTAGCTATGGAACCCGTACCTAATGCTAAGATGGTGTAGGTAATCATAATCGAAAAACAGTAACAAATACGGTGAGAACACAGATGGGAACAAGAACATATCATAATGTATAGGTGGTAGCTTGTTATGAATTAGATAATTGGCCCAGGCAAATGTACTCATGAACGATAATATATTACTATATGGATCTCTATTAGTTGTTAGGATTTTCCACGTATTATATTCTATGGGTTGTTCTATAGATAGTTTAGTGAACAATATTTTATCGCGTCTATGTAGGTTTGTATATGCTGTGTATTGTGCTAAATATTCTTCTATTACTCTTACGTGGAAGAATCTATAATCATAATAGGTCTTTCCATCACTAACTTTCCAAGTATGTGCGTGTGTTTGCTCATGTATAAGCACCGATCGAAGCAAGCCCTTAAACACCGTTTCAATGCCAACACCTATATTATTCGCGATTTTTTCAGCATGTTTCCATATTTTCTCCGGGCAAATAAAAATAGCTGGTAGTTCAACATCTATTCCTAATTCATTGAATCTATGGTCTCTCCTTGCTATGAATACCCCTATACATTCAACAGATTCACTATATTTGTCTATTTTTTCAATAAGCTTGTCTACATTATCCAGTATATTTTCTGAGTTCTCTTCGAGAAACAAGTCAATAATTCTTCCAATATCTTTCCCCTTCCCTCTCGGAATTCCACGTCTCCGCCCAGGTGGGCAGATTTTATCCATAGTATTGGGGTTTACTAGATACACTGGGATATCAGAGGTCATGGGATAAGTCCATGTATTAGAGACACAGTATAATTGAATTTTCGAAGAAACTTCTATCGAGCTATCAATATTACGCAAAATCCTAAGATTAGAACTCATAATGGACACCATCTATATAATTATTATTAAACAACTAGTAGAAATAATATGACTTACTCTCGTAATTCCTGACACAATAAGAGGCCCTCATATTTAATCCGAAAATCGGGCCAATTAGACATTAATTTACTACAATGTTATATACTTTTAGAGAAAACTATTAAAACAAGGGATTCTAGCAACAACATTCCATGCTATTTTTGCGGTTTTCGATTCCATACTATAATATCCTTCTATATCTGCAATTCTCACTATTGCTATTATTCTACAACTCAAGATCTATATATCGAGTGTTATATACTACAAGCAATATAATTGAAGAAATATCTTTCAACTTTTATGTATTGTTTCACTGTTTTCGATACAATCCTTTTTAGTGAGAAATGCTACTATATGAGGTTAATATTATGTTTATCAGCATAGGGTCAGCTATATTGGTATATCTTTGATTGTTATTACATTTTTCCTTCTAGGAGAGTTTCTTGCAACAATATATATTTCGGTACTGTAGTTTCTTAATGGTGTTTTTTCTATCTTCTTGATTAGCCTGTATTGCTCTTTTTTAAGTTCTCTATAATCTAGATCGCTCCACTTGATCTCGTAAATTAGGGCTTTCTTCATGTTGCGGGATAATATTACTAGATCTATTTCGATACCCTTATACACGTATCTACCTATAACTGTATCCGGGGTATTTAATCTAGATAGATGCTTCTCTAGTATGTATCTATAAACTATCTCTTCATAAACCTCGCTTGTGAATACATCTATTTCTTCGAGTATGTATTCTATTACTTTGTCGAAGTAACCTGCTTCAACTAGATGGATCTTTGGCTCAATTAATTTAAACCATACACGTAGTATTGGGTCTTTTACACGATACCATCCTTTACGTGAGAATAATGGTTTAACATATTCTATGTATCCTAGATCTACTAGTATCTTCAAATACTTAGGTAAATGCGTTTTTGGAATACCTGTGTAATCAGATATACTTGATAACCTGTTATAGCCATAAGCTATAGCAGACACGATTGAGTAATACGTTTCTGGATTACGGAATTCTTCTCGAAATAATAGATGAGGTTCATCATATATTGGTGAATACTTTGACCCAAATAGTTTCTCAACCACTTCGCGGAGACTCCTTGATCCATAAATGTATGCTAAATAATATGGGAGTCCACCGACTAGACTATATATTCTGACACGATCAGCTTTGTCTTCCACATTTAAGAATTCCTTAATATACCATGGACTAAGTTCTTCTATCTTTAAACTAGCAGTTCTCCTACCATACAATGGACTACCGCTACCTAGGACATCTCTATACATTACACCCACCAAGCTACCAGAGACAACAATTATGTACTTAGTATTTTGGAGAACATGGTCAACGAAATACTGTAGTTCGCCAAGTACTCTAGAACTACGACGAACCCAATACGTGAACTCGTCAAGTACAATGATTAATCGTTTATCATGGATCCTCGCTAAATGCTCCAATAAAGTATCTAAACCAGTAAATCTTACCCTATCAAATCCATCTATTCCTAATTGATCAGTAACTGCTTTAGAGATCCTAGATAAGTTAACTTCATCACTAGCTGGCAGGCATTGAACATATACATGAGGCTTATCCTTAATCCACTCCATAAGTAATCGAGTTTTACCAATACGGCGTCTACCATAAATAATTACAAATCCCGGTCTACCAGTACTCCAAATATCCTCTAATAATCTAATCTCATCTACTCTATCAATAAACCTAACATACAAATAGTAACACCCAGAGTATAATACCCTAAGTGTTACTATCCACCCTAACTATTTTAAACATAACATAAATACAGTTTCTATATATCTTTTCCTAGACCAGAAACCATGAATATTTTGAATATTACCATCAATTTAGTATATTCCATGAATTTCATGGGAGTCAATTAAGAGTAAAGCTTATATACATTATTCATGGTTTTCCCTAGCCAATCAGGGAAAATACTCGATCACCTGTCTATAAATCCGTATCTCTAATACCATATACTATACCTGTATCAAGAACTAATACCAAACACATCTCATCTAATACTCAGCATTTTCCCTACCATGATCGGGAAAGAATGTTATTTGCTAAATATGTTGGAAATTGTTTTGGGTTTCCATGTTCTTTGTGGTTATTTCTGCGTTTTATACATATTATGAGGAGACGAGAATATCGGGGAGTCTTTTGAAAAGTTGTGTAGAGATGTGTTTTCTTATGGTGTCCTTGTGTATATTTGTTGTTATTCTTCTAGTGTGTACGTGTTTTGGTGGTGAGTATTTGGATCTAGGTGTTGACGTAGTTGTTGCATAGATGATTGAATCTCGTGTTTTTGTGTCCTGGTTTGATAAAAGCTTAGTTATTTTTTAATTATGTGTATTAGGTATATTGTGTCTAGGGGTGTTTTAGTGTTTTTGATTATTTTTGTTGTTAGTTTCTTTTCTCTAAGTATTTTGGTCGCTTTGTTTATGCTTGTTAGTGATGATACAGTAATTAGTCCTTGTCCACCTGTTTTTAGCGTAGTGGTTAGTTCGTTAATTGTTTCCTTGAATATACTCAGTGAGGATCCGCCGCACCAGTTATAGTCTAGTTCGTCCCTAGGATCTATTGGTAGGTATGGTGGATTGGCTACTGCGAAGTCTACTTTGTTCTTAAGCCTTGGCAATAGCTTGTAGCAATTACCTATCTTAACACGCTCGATCACACCATTAATCTCTGCATTGATCATCGTTGTTGCCAATGCTTTGTCACTAACATCACAAGAATATATCTCTTCAACACCATCCCATAAATACTTAGCAACAAAGATAGATACAGCGCCAGAACCACAACCGATCTCCAAAAACACGCCCCTAGGCCTAAACACGTTGCTCAACGCATCTATTATCAAACCAGTAGACACGGTATAAACAGGATTAAACACACCCTCAGGCACAAACAACACCAAGCCCCTATAACGAAAAAACCTTACAAACCTAGGCAACAACCTATGCGAAAACCTCAACACCCCCCTAACAACAATACTCCCCAACACACCCAACACACAATCACCAAAACCACTACACAACACTATAATCCAACCCATAAAAACAATAAAACCCACTACATTCAACCCTATCAACATCCTAACCAAATAGCACTTTCAACTCTTTTTATATTGTTAC
>JAMOPC010000044.1 GCA_027064845.1 Desulfurococcales archaeon
TTATATCATAATGGATAAAACCATCGCTACCGCAACAACGATTAGGATCGCTGGCAATGACTTATACCAGGAACCCTTATTTATAATTGATGCAATAACAGCTGATTCATATACTGCTATGTAGGTAGTGTTTCTGATTAATACATAATCCATAGAGCTCTTGATAAGCCCTACATTAATGCCTATAAACGTTTTAAAAAAGACTATAACTACCATGGGAATAGTCAATATGTATAAGAAGTAGAAGTTACTTCTTTCGCTCAAACTCCTTCTCAAGCCTCTAATATTATCAAGCATTGTTAATACATATCCAAGGTGTCTTTGATGGTTCCTACTATACTCTATCGGTGTAAGTGTTAGGAGGAAAATCTTCCTGACAAGAGGAGGAAGTTTAAGAACAGATAGTATCTCCCATGACTTTAAACCCATTTTCAAGAAATCAGCAATTTTAACAAGGAACCCGCTACGCCTATGAGAACTATTTATTATTGCAACATCTATAGGAATACCTTGTCTAGCATCGCTGTATAGTTCCTCGATAAAACCAATAGCTTCATTTTCAATCTTATCACTAACATCTAAGATTCTAAGGATTAGAGCTGATACAGCGAATACCAGTGCATGAATAAATATATTGCACTGAATAAATGCTACAAGTAATGGATAAATCCCTATGATCAAAAAATCGGTTGCAAACCTACTTAGCGTAGTATTTCCCCTAACGGTTAAGCTAGTTATTCTCAATGTAATAATATAGGATATAAGACCCATTAATACAATTATTAACATTAATATACTTGAAGAAAAATAAGCTAAGGGCATCAATGAGTATACTATTAATCCTAAAAGGATTATTAAAAATCCTTCAAACAAAGAATCAATAAGGTTAAGAGTATTAGATACCCTGGTCTTAATAGCAGCGAATTCTTCCTCTAAATAAGAAGAAATATAGGTTAATGTATCATTTGTTGAAATAAGTATTTCACTATACCCTCTCAAAAACCTCTTAATCTTATCACTAGGAACATAATCAGCAAGCCTCCTAATAGAAACATATGGATCTGGATCAATATTTGATAATGACTTATATATTCTGGCTAATTCCTGATAAGGTTTTGACAAAACAATATTACCCTTAGAAGCTTCATCAAATAAATTATCCAGTTTTAACCCATTCAGCTCAAAAGTAGATAATAATGCTAAGAAATCGGGAAAATCTTCTTCTAATCCTACTTTAAAACTATATTTTTTGATCAAAGGAAATAAGAAATAGGCAATAATAATCGTTATGGGTATGATTAAAACCATGTATAAAAATTGATCACCTAGACTACTGGATATAAGCAACTGTTTCTTCACCCAATTGCTCGTAATAGAACTTCATAAGTTCCTCGCCTAGTCTAGGAAGATCAAATATTCCTCTAGCAACCATTCTATCAAGGAAAGATGCTCTCTCAACCAGTTCACTAACTAATGTTTCTTCGTCTAAAAGCTCGGCTAGCCTAATAGTTTTCTTAGCTAATTCTACAGGGTCTCTAGGAATATATCCACTGTTTCCACCAGGTATTCTTCGAAATACTTCGTGAATTCTTATCTTTTTATCAATTTCATAGACGAATTTGACTCTTCTATGTCCTTGTACATTCTCTAATACTATAATGCTCCATATACTGGATAATAGGTTCTTAGGTATAGATATGGGTGGTGCTACGAGCCTCTCTATGATAGAATCAGCGTTTTCACCATGAATAGTTGCGAGAACCCCATGTCCCAGCCTACTAGCTTGTATTAATAATCTTGCTTCCTTTCCCCTAACCTCACCAACAACTATGTAGTCGGCTCTCCTCCTCAAACTGAATTTAAGCAAATCATACATATCTATATTAATACTATCACCTATACTAACGACTCTCTCAACCAAGGGATCCCAGTAACCAGTTGTGCCTGATATTTCTGGAGTGTCTTCTATAGTGACTACTCTACGTGTTGGCGGGATCAATGTGAGTAGGCCTTGTAATAATGTTGTTTTACCCGTACTCATTCCGCCAACTATGAGAATGGATCCTCTTAGTTCTAAGATTAGCCATGCATAAGCTGCGATCAATGAGTTGAGCATGCCTATATCTATTAGCTTAGTTATGCTCCATGGCGTAGAGGGTTTTTTCCTAATAACAAAGCTACTGCCTTTTCTCGAAACTTCTTTGGAATAGGTAAGGCTTATTCTTAAACCATCTTCTGTTAATCCTTCAGCTACTGGTTGAGCAATTGATATGTGTTTACCCATTTTCCTAGCGAGTCTTAGGACTAGTCTATCAATAGCTTCTTTACTAACTTTTATATTCGTACTTATCCATCCATACCAGCTATACTTTCTATGAATAACTTGTACTTCCGAATCAGAACTATTAGCTGATATTTCTTCTATATAACCATCTTTTATTAAGGGGTATATTGGTCCATATCCACTTACAAGTTTTCTGTAATAGTAATTAATGCTCACTGATTGTTCAGCATATATCTCCATTAGTTTATCATCGTTTAAGGAGCTAATGGTTTCTTGTATACAGTAATTATCTATGCAGTTGGGGTTAGCTATGTAAAGTCTCGTAATAGCTTCGATTGTATCCTCATTATACGTGGGTTCGTTTATAGAGTATACTATCTTATTCTTCAAACGTCCAATAACAACAATAACCACATCATCAATAACATATTTCTCTAATACATCGACTATTTTCAGGGGAGTAACATAGGATTCATTAATATATGCCCTAACTATTTCTCTGATAGTTGAATATGATAAGAACCTACTGACACCGCTCTTATGAACAGATCTGTGTTTGAGAAAGGGATTTTGTAAAAAAATACTCATTTTATTTTTTATTCCCAAGTCTATACACCTTTTATGCGATTATGAGTGTCAAGTATTTTTACTTGATCACTTGTATCGGCACGGGTTCTGTTTCTCCATTATTATAGACTATTACTAAGTAATGTGGTGTTGTAGTATCTAGTGCTTGATCTATCACGACATTGAAGCTCTTAGTTGTTCCAGGATCTATGGTTTCGCTAATGGTCTGGTTTATACCGTCTGGTAGGATCTTGACCTCAGTTATTTGGGCTGTAGCTGTACCAATGTTTGTTACTTTGACATTAACTACTGTTGTTGTCCCATCGACAAGCATTTGTGCAGATACTACTGATAAGGCGGCATATTCTTGCGGTGCTTTTAGTGTATTAACCATGTAATTATATATTATAACTCCACCAGCCACGGTTATTATTAGTAATAATGCAGATGCTACTAGTGGTGATATAGCCTTCATAACTTTGGTTCACCTCCTTGAATATACTCTGAGTAGAAAACTTGTCGCATAATGAAAAGAATATAGGGGGGTTAGATAGTGAGGGTTAGGTGAAAATATTCCAAGTACAAAGATGCGGCCAGCTTAATTACTAATGTTTTTCTTTAAAAGGTTTTCTAAAAGGTATTATTTTGAGGGGATAAGAGAATCGGTGAAGAATATGGCGATTGCTGAAACTAGCGAGAAATATAGAGCTATAAGTGCTGCAGAGTTCTTCTATAAATACAAGGAAATAGCTGGCTTCGCAAACCCGGCTAGAGCATTATATCAAACCATTAGGGAATTAGTCGAGAACGCCCTAGACGCTACAGATGCTCATGGAATACTACCCAATATCAAAATAGTGATCGAGAAAGCAGATCAAGTACATGAATACTATAAAATAACAGTCGAAGACAACGGTATAGGGCTACCTCCCCACATAGTCCCAGAAGCTTTTGGAAGAGTACTTTTCAGTTCTAAGTACGTGTTAAGACAAACTAGGGGTATGTTCGGACTAGGTGTCAAGGTAGCTGTTCTTTATGGACAAATGACTACTGGACGACCCGTAGAGATAATAACTAGTCAACAAGGTCTAAGAAGAATATATTATTATAAGTTAAGGATCGATATAAACAAGAACGCACCAATAATAGTTGAAAGGGGAAGCTGGAGGAAAAACAGAGACTGGCACGGAACAATCGTTTCATTGACAATAGAAGGAGATTGGAGTAGAGCTAAATCAAGGATCAAGGAATATATTCTTAGAACAGCCGTCGTAACCCCTTATGCAAATATAGTCTTCATCACTCCAGACGGTGAAATACAATACTTTAAAAGAGTAATAGAAAAATTACCTAAACCACCAAAAGAAGTAAAACCACACCCATATGGCGTAGACTTGGAAATGCTTAAGAGAATAAGAGAACTAGGTAAATACTCCACTCTCTATGAGATGCTGATCA
>JAMOPC010000045.1 GCA_027064845.1 Desulfurococcales archaeon
GCATCAACTAATTGATCATTCCGGAACAAACATGTTTTAATCTTCCCATCCGGAGTCATTCTTATACGAGTACATCTCATGCATAATTCGGGGTTACACCAGCCTTTAATCACTGTTATTTTAATCCCGCTAGGCATTATGTAGACTGGGCGTGTCTGGAATTCTCTTACTTTTTTCGCCACACTCTCTTTTTCAAGATATTCAATAATCTTATCTAGTGGAAGATGTAGTTTATAGTATTCGTTCTTTGAAAGCCCCAATGGTATTAATTCAATAATATTTAGATCAATGCCTTTGGATTCTGCAAAATTAATTATATCAATAAATTCATTAGAATTATATGTTAGTACAACATAGTCTAGCTTTAATTTTATTCCATAATTTAGGGCTGCATTTATTCCCTCCAAGACTCTTTCTAAATTCCCTCTAGTTATTTTTCTAAAAATATCATTTTTCAAAGAATGTAAACTAACATTGATATGATCAATTTTCTCCTCAGCAAGTTTTTTAGCATAAATACTTAGTAATGAACCATTTGTTGTTATTGATACTGTTCCACCTGCTTTTCGAATATTATGAACAATTTCTACAATATCATTTCTAATAAGTGGTTCGCCACCAGTTAACTTATAGTATTTAATATCATTTTTAACGGATACTTTAGCAACGAATCCCCAATCATCAGCTGTTAGTTCTCTATGCTCCATACCATTAATTCCTTCTCTGTGGCAGAATATACATGAATGATTACATCTTAGAGTAACACTTATTCTCATCTGATCTACGGGTCTACCATATCTATCTATAAACAATCAGCTAAACACCCAGACTTATCTTATTAGTCAATAAAGTTAATAATAATTTCTTAGTATTGCTAAAACAAAGTTATTGGACAATTACTTTTACTTATTTTTTAAAGTTTCTGGTTTTCTAAGCAATGGTTTTTCCTGTTCATAGTTCTTTCCTATTCTTAATGCTTCTTCGGCTTTTCCGAGTTCTCTGCCCAAATAGAATGCATGACTCATTAATGATACCAGCTTTTCTCTCAGAATTATTCTCCTAATAGCTTCCTCAGTTTTACCTTTTATAAGGATTCTTCCTTTTCTACCAATGTATAATGCTTCAATGTATTCTTCGCGATGATTTACCTTGATCTTAAATATTCCCAGAGGATCCAGTTTGTATTTATAGGGTTCATTAATTTCATCTTCTGCTACTATCACTTTATCAACCACGCCTAGATCAATATCATAGTATTCCTTATCCTTGACATACAATAGATCTAATCCAAGATCCCTTGGCTCAGTCCCTAAATAAGTAGAAAGAGTAATTAAATCTTTTGAAACCATAACTTCTCTCAGGCTCCAGAAGAGTTTTTCCTCAAACTCGGCTACTATTACTAAACTTATTCCTGCTTCTCTGAATAACTCCATTAAGAAAGCGTGAAGAGAGTGGCTATCGATATCGAAGAGGGATGATATGCTTGTTATCCATGTTGATATTACTGCTTTATTATAGTGTTTTATCCCATATAGTGTTTTGAGTATATTCTTTGTACTAGGAATAACTAGGTTGTATATAATATTTGCTGATTCTCCCCAATCCTCTATAATTTTCTCTATTTCTACGGGATCACTTATATTTACTTGTAAAATATAGTCTAAACCCATATAGTCACGGATCTGGCTGGGCGATAACCCATATAATATCTTTGCTCTATCACTGATATCTTCGACTTTAATCAAATCAGTTGGAATCGCTAAAATGTAATTGTCTAGCTCAATATAGTTTTGTATGAATTCAAACGAATCACTAGGTATATATAGTATGTGAGGCCTATGTTTTTGAATATATTTCTCAATCCATCTCCCTATCCATTTATGGTCAAGGTAAAATCCAACTATAAAGGGTGGTGGATTAAATGGAATAACGAGATCTCCTACTTTGATTCCCTCCGAGATCCCTGCATAGTATGAATAAGCTTTATCGAGAAGTATTGTTAGATTTTTCTTAATTACTTCATCACCCGAGATGCTAGGAGAAAATTTTTCTAGTCCAATTAGGAACATTGTTTTTAGCAAAGAGATCCTTGTTGGAGACTTAATTATTTTGACTCCTATTTCTTCGGATAATCTTCTGAGATCATGTTTCACTGTTCCAGGTATGACTACGTAGTCATAATTAGATAAGTCGAGTTTTCTTAAATGATGTTCTAGGAATTCTCTTGTAGCTAGAGCTATGACATCTATAGGTAGATCCTCGATGGTTATATCATATTCTCTACCGAGTTGTTGTTTTATTTCTTTCACTGCTTCTAGAAGCATCGGATAAGCTTTTCTACTGGTAATGATCAAAACCTTTTTCATTACTCCATCACTTATTTAATTAATTTCTTCAATACACTTGTAATTAATTCCTCAACAGGGATATAATCGTAGTTAAACCCGAAGTGTCTTGGACCAAAGAGTTCTAATCCTTTAGGAGTTCTCCATATGCTAGGAGCTTTTGCCGCTATTCCTAATACGTGCATACCCGGCTTTATCTTAGAATTAATAACTGGTGTTCCATCCTTCTCTAAGAGGATGAAGAGGTCGGGAGGCATAACTATTGGTTGGTTGTCTAGCCATACCATTATATGTTCATTTTTTATCCATGACTTGAGAATATGACCCTTATACTTTCTAATTCCCTCTAGGATTATTTCTCCCGTTAAGAATCCATTTTTATCCTCAAGCATGGTCTTTTTAACTATTCCCTCAAATATGATCCATCCATTAAGTACCTTGATTATTCTTTCTACAGGATCATATCCATTATTCCTAGCTTCGATAACTTCGTTTCCTAGCTTTATACATAGAGAAATAGTGTTCTTAATAATTGCTTTACTTGCTAGCTCATAACTCATTGGAGTATCAGCTATTACTGTTGTTCCATTACTTCGTGTTGATAGCGTCCTCGCTAAATACTCGTAGTCATCGATACTTGCATACTCTTTCACAAATACTACATTTCCTGTATCAGTAACTATTATGGAGGGGGATAATTTTCCTCCAAATACAAGTACACTGCATTGATGAAGTTCGGGAACAGCTCTTCCCGCCAGATCACCATCAATGACGGGCAGATTGAGTCTAGAGGCTATCTTCATAACAATAGGAGTATTCGACCCACCCAGTTCTACAGGAATTAGTGCGCCTACTTCCTCTCCTAGAAACTCCGAATACTTTTCAAAAGCATAAATTATGGGATCATTTATTGTATTCTTAATACTTGTAACTTTTTCTTTAGAAGCCATTGATCCTATAAAGTACATTGTCACTATTAATTTATCTCTAGGAGCTTCACCGATATCTATGACTTCAACATATTCTCCACGATCAATTATCTCCTTCAAGATCTTTAATCCTGTTTCTGGACTTCCCCCACCACCTGTACCCATAATTGTTGATCCAAGAACTAGTTTTTCAGCATCACTTAATGATTTAATCCTAAACATTGGAACTCCCCCCATGAAAAACCATGTGGGTAGAATGATAAAACATGTATAGAAGTAATTTAAGTAATAGGGAAACAGATGCAACTTTATTTAAAAGTATTATAAAAAACCAATGTTAGTTAGTTTAGGATGAAATAAGCTCGTTTAGTTTCTTAAAGAACCTACTCCACCATTCATATGCTGCCTTCTCCTTATTTATTGCAAATCTTGAAGCCCATTCCTCGTTACCATATTCTTTGGCTGCATTAGCTAGGTAGTCTATGATCTTCTTCGATTCCCAGAATGTTGGTTTAGCGCTTGCCAGGTCTTGATACTCCATAATTCTTCTATACAATGCTTTATATCTTTCATCTAGGTTTTTAATCCCATAGAATCTTTCAAGGATCTTGTCCAGTGTTTTCTCGAGCCATCCGCGATGGAATCTACAGAAGCCTCCATTGTCACTCCACATTTCTTTGATCGCTCTCGTGAAGCTTTTTTCAGCGTATTGTTCTGGGTCTAGAAATGTTCCCTTGTATAATGTCCAGTATCTTCCTAAGACTGGGAGGGGTGCAACCATACCTGGTGTCCAATAATAGTTTGGCGTTATGTGACCTTCCTCGCCAAATGAAGCATATACTAGTAGGTCGGAGAACCTTGTTCCTATGCTTCGTACTCTGTCTTCGTAGAGTATATCTAGTATTTTAGCTGCTGATCTGAGTCCTTTTTCTCCAATTAGTTTCAATACTGGGTTCTTACCCCATGCAAGACTCTCAAGGATCTGGACAGCTAGTTCTGCATTGATCCT
>JAMOPC010000046.1 GCA_027064845.1 Desulfurococcales archaeon
TACCCTCTATGTCTATGAGTGAGAATACTGCTCCTACTGCTACTATATTTAGTGCTTGATAGACCCCTTCTTTCTCAGCAATTGTTGATAATGGTGCCTTGATTGCTCCGGGAATATTTGTTTTTACTAGTTTCTCATCAAGTATTATTTTCTTGGATTTTTCTACTAGCCATTTCCACCGCTTCAAGCCTTCTTCGTGAAGCACTATTATGACATCGAATTCTTCTATGAACGGGTTCTTGACAGGCTCATTATCTGCTACTACGTATCCAAGCACTGATCCTCCCCTTACAGAGGCTCCATAGTTTTGTAGCTGTGCAACATAGTAGCCTTTCTCGTAGAGTGCTTCAGCTGTTAGGGTTGCTGCAAAAACTATTCCTTGTCCTCCCCTACCTAGATACGCTACCTTGATCATTTCATGCTTACCTCTTCAGCCCAGTTATCAATTGTTTATAGTTATCTATGAATCCGGGCTTGTCTTCCTCTCTAAAGACACCAGTTGGTATATACTTGGTTCTCTCCTCGGCTGGTAGTTTCTCCCATTTCTCCAGCCCAATACAAGTGTTCATTAGTTCCTTTAGTTTCTGACCCGGTGTCTTGTTTTCTCTCCTTATAACAAATGTTGTACAGGGAGCATATACTTCTATGAAACGGAACCCTCTCTTGATTTCTCCAAGGACTTTCTTGAAGCTGTTCTTTAGTAATAGGTATTGTGAAACACACCATCTAGCAACATAGTTAGCATTAGTATTTGCTATGAGTCTAGCAACATCCATTGGCTCCTCAGGGTTGCCGTAGGGTGTTGTTGGTGTGACCATTCCCTTGGGGGTGGTTGGTGCTGCTTGTCCACGCGTCATACCATATACTAAGTTATTGATCATGATAACTACTAGGTCCATGTTCCTCCTAGCAGCGTGTAATAAGTGATTGCCACCAATAGATGCTAAGTCACCATCACCACCGATAACAATCACTTCTAGCTCAGGATTAGCTAGTTTGACACCAGTAGCAACGGGAATAGCTCTACCGTGTAGGGTGTGTAGAGAATCAGCCTTAATATAGGGGCTTGGTATCCATGATGAACAACCAATACCGCTAACGAACACGTATTTTCTCAGATCATATATTCCGAGCTCCTCAAATGCTTGAAACAAAGCATTCATAACAATACCGTTATAGCATCCTGGACAAAACGCTGTCGGTAATACTTCTCTCCTCATATACTTAAGACTCGGGTGCTCATGTTTAGTCATGGCTTCACACCTCTAGAGCCTTCTTGATCTCGGATGGATAAATAGGGACTCCACCACCAACCTTATTGACACCAACTACTTTTACACCACTATCGACAACCTGCCGGACATCATAGATCAGCTGACCTAGTGACAGTTCTGGGACAACGACAAGCCTCACATTAAATAATAGTTCTCGGAGCAAGTCATAGTTCAGCGGCCACAGCGTAATCAATCTAATCAACAATACATTATCCATACCAGTAACAGCTTCCTTCGCAGACCTACACGTAGATCCGAAACACACTATTGCTTTCTCAGCCCTCCCCGGATCACCTATGACTTCGTACTTGAACACCTTGTCGATATTGCCCCATATCTTCTCCTTAAGCCTCTTGACAAGCTTGTAATGTGTCTCGAAGCTATGTACATCTCTATAACCATACTCGTTATGAGTAGACCCCGTGACGAGGACATAGTATCCCTCACCGAGACGAGGCATTGGCGGAGGAATTCTTGGGTCATCGCTTCCAAATAATGGCTCATGATCACTTGGTCTACGGCGCTCAACAAGCTTTATCTCTCCAGGATCTTTCCTAAACACTACTTCTCGGCCATGCCCTATGAATTCATCCATTAAGAAAACCACGGGTGTTCTAAGAGACTCTGATATATTGAAAGCCTCTATGATCAAATCATATGCTTCCTGCGGAGACTCTGGAGCCAAAACCACTAGGTACTGGTCACCGTGCCTACCCCAACGAGCCTGCATAAGATCTCCTTGCGCAGCTTTTGTTGCTTGACCAGTCGCTGGGCCTGCACGCATAACATCAACGATTACGAGAGGAGTTTCAGTCATTACGGCATAACCGATGCCTTCTTGCATTAAGCTAAAACCAGGCCCACTAGTAGCAGTCATCGATTTCAAACCAGCCCAAGAAGCACCGATGATCATGTTTATTGCTGCTAACTCGTCCTCTGCCTGTATGAAAACACCACCTACCTCTGGGAGGAGCTTAGCCATCATATGCATTATCTCACTACTAGGAGTGATCGGGTAACCAGCATAGAATCTACAACCAGCATCAACTGCTCCATAAGCTACTGCCTCATTACCAGATAAGAACATTCTCTTCACACATACTCACCTCTTCTCAACAACCACTATTGCTTGGTCTGGGCAGAACCACATACACAGCTTACACCCAATACAGTCTCCTACAAGCCTTGGATTAGGATAACCAGTCGCTGGATTCACACCATCCATAACAAGGACCTTCCGAGGACAGATCTCCGAACAAATACCACATCCCTTACAGAGCAAACTATTAACAACTACTGTAAAGGCTTTACTCATAGAACAGTCAATCACCTCCACATGGTTCATTGGAGTAATTTAAGGTATTTAAAGTATCCCTTATTGAATTATGAGATTATCTTCAAATACTCCTCGTATAGATCATCGTGTATCCACAACAAAAAACACCTTGATCCCTATTAATTCAAAGAGTTGTCTCCAATGATCTGCCTTAATCAAAATCAGAACACTGTTCGATTTCCGGCAAATTAACTTCAATAATTATTTATATGCTTTTATCTAAATGAAAATTTTATAGAGCAAATTAGAGAAAAGCAGATATTTCTGTATAACATTAAATAATAAGAATAATGAAGGGGAACATAAAATTTCTTAATTGATCGGAGTGACGATCTTGCTCAGGGGACTGGTTGGAAAATTTGAAAGAATAGAACAATATAGAGATATTCGTGAATTTGTCAGGATTATTAAAGCGACTATAAATAATCCCTATTATGTAAAAAAGATCATAATCTTTCCCGATAATATAGACATATGTATCATAATGTATTTATTGAATAAGAATAAAGAAGCAAAGATTTATTTAGTGAAAGACGATAGGTTATTAAAACCATCTATAGGCGAAGTATTGAGAATTATAAAGAATGAAGGATTTATCGAAATATATGATCTAGGCGAATACGAGTACGAAGTTGATTTAGAAGTACTAACAAACTATGAAATACTTCAAGGAATAAAAGGATCACACTTGACTATGCCTATGAGTGAATTAATAAAGAATATAAATGATTCTATCAATTATGGCCATAAGAAAGAAAGCATACCAAATACAAAAGCTGAAACTAAACCCATATTTGATGAACATCTATCTAAAGAACTTAGCGACATTCTTTTCAGAGCACAAATTATGATGAGTAAATACAAAATCAAGAGGGTTAAACTCGTAGACTTACTAAATCATATAATGAGAATTATTAATGAAAATAATAACATAATATTACACTGTACCATATTCGACTATGATCTATGGATTAAACGTACAAGAGATAATAGAGTTGGCGCCATACTCATTAACAGGAGACAAGGAAAAACCATTAACAGTATAAATAATACAGATATACTCTTGAACAGGATAAAAAACATTATTGAACAGATGCCCTCAAAGAATATGGATGTAAATATATTCATATATTTACCTTCCAAAGCATAGGCTTGGAAAGTATATGTAGCTGATAATCAAAAGTGTTTTAATTTGTTTGTTCTGATTAAATAAAAAAAGCTCTAGTAGTGAGGTCTTAAGTCATGGCTGGTGTGACTCCATTAAAAAGAGTTCTAACAGACCTATCTCGTGTGCCTAACGTACGAGGCGTGTTCGTTATAAGCAAGGAGGGATTCGTAATAGATTCTGTAACTGCTACTGGAGCATTTGATGAAGAAGCACTGGCTGCAATGCTGACAGCTACCATGGGTTCAATTGAATCCTTTGGTAAAGAACTTGAACTAGGTAAGCCAGAGATCGTTACAGTAGAGTTTTCTGGTTCAATTACTCTGGTGGCAGATATCGGCGAACATGTTGTGGCTCTATTAGCTGATAGAGGAGCTGTTCTTGGAAGATTAAGATACGAGTTAAAGAAACAACTTCCAAGAATAAGAGCATCACTATAAAGCCCCATAGGGGGTAAATAAATGGCTATAGAAGGTAGATTC